>NZ_CP062808.1 GCF_008801925.2 Cupriavidus basilensis
ATGGAGTACCCCATTTTCTCCCTCTCGAAGAACCGCGACACGCGCATCCGCGTCTATTCGCGTGCCGGCCGAAGCATTCGCATCATCCCGTCCGCTGTGGGCGCGGCTACAGTCTTCGACAAAGACATCCTGATCTACTGCATCAGCCAGATCGTGCGAGGGCACGATGCTGGCATAAAGGTTTCGCGCCGTGTCCGCGTGGACGTGTACCCGTTTCTGCTGGGAACGCGCCGCAGCACCGGAGGCGCGGCCTACGAGCGCGTGGTGGACATGTGCCGACGCCTGAAGGGCACCACCATTGAAACGAACGTCAAGACGAACGAGAAGGAACAGCTCGAAGGCTTCGGCTTGATCGAGGACTACCGCGTGACGACTTGGACGAAGAACGGCAAAGGCGCGCTGGAGTTGGAGCTGACAATTTCTGAATGGCTCTACCGGGCCGCAATGGACTTCGACATCCTCACTCTACACCCCGACTACTTCAGCCTTGGCCAAGCCCTGGAACGCCGGTTGTACGAGCTGGCGCGCAAGCACTGCGGCGATAAGGCATGGTGGGAAATCAGCTTGCCGTTGCTGCTGGAGAAAACGGGCAGCTCGCAGACCTTGCGCCGCTTCAAGCAAGAGATCAAGGAGATCGTGGAGCGCGACCCATTGCCCGACTACCGGATGTTCCTGGACGAGTCCGTGAAGCCCAACAAGCTGGTCATCATGACCCGCGACAACGCCAAACTGGTATGCGAGGCTAACAAGGCCGGCAAGCTGTCCTGGGTGTCCTACTTCTTGCAAAAAAAACTGGCCTGACCCCCATGCAGAGGCTCGCCGCACTGCCCCAGCTTGACCACCGGCAGAGCCTCAACCGCCCATCGTGGCACACTGGCCAGCGCCGGGACGGACTCGTCTATCGGCGTACATTTCGCCTTCTTGCCAAACCGCTCGAATTCGTCTATCGCGGTACGGTTTACTCGTCTATCGCCGCACATCCTTGCGCGACAAAACTACCGAAAAACCCGCATCAGCATTGGACTTTTAGCCCGGTAGCATCCGAAAACGCCTTTTTTGCTGCCACGCTGAAAGCATCCGACACTGCCAAAAACACTCGTCTATCGGCGTACATTTGGCCACTTATCCACAGAAAGCGCGGCCGTTTCGTCTATCGACGTACAAACACTCGTCTATCGCGGTACGCTTTTCTCGTCTATCGGCGTACAGCTTTCTCGTCTATCGGCGTACATGCCACTTGTAAAAATCCTTGCGCGACAAGGACTTACGACCTGTTATCCACAGCGTAACACGCGCGCGCGTTTTAACGCCTTCTTATTTAACGTTTTAACGCCGCCGAAGGGGGGTACCCCCCCTTCTCGAACCCACCCGGCCGGCTTCGCCGTCCTCCCATCCCCCCAGGGGCTGTGCCCCTCGGCCTTCGGCCTCACCCCAAATCGTGCGCGCCTACGGCGCGAGTGCTTACGAAAGCCCGGCTGCGCCGGGCGGGGTGCTCCACCGCCCTGCAACCACGGTCTAAGCGGCTCAGGCCGTCCGCAAGCGGCCGTCCCGACCTGCCCCGCAAGCGGGGCACCCTGCGGGCGCTAAGACACCGGATAAATCACGCTCGCCGCGTCCTACGGCCGCGCCGACCGCTCAACCGGGCGCGCAGCGCGCCGTGGAACACCGTTCCTGCTGCACAACCGTCAAAAAGTCTTCAAAAGGGAGGGGCGAAGCCTTCCGCGATGGGCATGAAGGCTTAGAAGGGCTGAAATGGCCGCGCAGGAGGCCCGCCACGGCGTTTTCTGACCCTTGGCCAGCCCTGACCCCTCGGACACCCGGAAAAATCGCTTGTAGCGCGTTCTGTGCGGTCGGTTTTCTGGCTGAACAGCTCATGCTAACGGCTGGCCAGCCGCTGCTCCACTGCGGCCGCCTCGATGCGGGCCGGATGCCCTGCCGGCGAAAGTGAACACGATAGACGAATCACTGCCCGCGAAGGCTCTGTTTCCGGGGCTTGGCGGCAGATTTCGAGTGCCAACACGCATGAAATCGGCCTGATCCTGGCCAACTTGCCCATTTTTCCCGGCCTGGAGCCATTCGAGGCTCGGGCCGACGCGCCCGATTCGTCTATCGGGGGCTTTTCTAGAAGGACGGCCGCCGAGGTGGCCACCGACCCGCTTCCACCACCAGCTCGACGCCCGGCCCGCCGAAGGCAAGCGCGACGGCGGCCGATCCCGGCCGGCACTTCGCCTGTTGCGTTTGTTGTTTTTTACTGTAAAATACAACATACAACAACAAACAACACAATCAACCGAAAGGAGCCTGTCATGGCAAGCGAAGCGATCATCACGGAAGAACTGATCTGTAAAGCCGCCGAACAACTGGCGGCCGAGGGGATGCGCCCGACAAACGAGACGGTGCGCGAACTGCTGGCGAAGTGGACGAGCACGAAGGGCGGTAGCTACGCCACCATCGGCCCGGTGCTGCGCGCCTGGAAGGCCCGCCGCAAGGCGGCCGAGTCGGCCGAGCCGGTACGCGAAGCCGCGCCCCAGGTTGTGCTCGACAAGGTGCAGGGCTGGGCTTCGGACATGTGGGGCGTGGCACTGGAGCTTGCCAATGGTCGCTTGGCCTCCGAGCGTGAATCTCTGGAGCGGGTGCGTCAGGAACTCGAAGCCGAGACTGCGGAGGCGCTGGCCCTGGCCGAGAAACGCGAGGACGAACGCGATGAGGCGCGCCGGCAAGCCGCCGAACTGACCGACCAACTGGCCAGCCTTCAGGCCGACGTGGCTGCACAAACCGAGCGAGCGGCGGCTGGGGAAGCGCGGGCGGCCGAGCTGGAGAAGCGGGCCAACGAGGTGCATGACGACCTGAAGGCTGAACGGGCGCGACGCGATGAAGCGGAGGCCGCACGCCGGACGGTGGAAGCCGAGCTTTCCACCCAGCGCGCGGACGTGGCCCGACTCTCCCAGCAAGCGGCAGACTTGGAGCGCGAGCTGGCCCAGGTTCGCGGTGAACTTGCGCGAGTGCAGGAGCAAGGAGCGGCCGAGCTGGCGGCGGCGCGGAAAGAGCACGCCGAAGGGGTGGCTGCTCAACGTGCCCAGCATGATGCCGAGGTGGGGCGACTGAAAGATGCTCACCAGCAGGCATTGCACGACCAGAAGCAGCGCAGCGTGGAGGTCATCGGCAAGCTGGAGACTTCCAAGCAGCGCATGGAGGCCGAGCTGGACGAGGCGCGCAAAGAGGCCCGTGATGCGGCCGCCCAACTTGGCCGGGTGACAGGGGAACTCGACGCGCTGCGCAGTCAAGTCGCCAGTCAAGAGGCGACCATCCGGGGCTTCACCGCAAAGAAGGCTGACAAGACGTGATCGGCTCCGCGTGGCTGCATCTGGCCAGCTTCGCGGTCATGCTGGTGGCGATCCGCGCCGTCCGGCGCTGGACGTGGCTGTACGCCCTGTCCGTGCTGCCCGGCACGCTGGCCCATGAGGCTATGCACTGGCTGGCCGGCTGGCTGTTTGGTGCGCGCCCGGTTTCCCTGTCGATCCTGCCGCGCAGGATGCCTGACGGGGAGCTGCTGCTGGGGCGCGTGCTGTTCATGCGCCTGCGCTGGTGGAATGCGGTTCCCGTGGCGCTCGCGCCCTTCCTTCTCATTCCGTTGAGCGCCGGCCTACTGTGGCATTCCGCTGGCTGGCTCGCTCTCGCATGGCCCAGCCTTGGCCTGAAACTCCTGGCCGTGCAATGCCTGCTGGCGACGTGGCCGAGCGGCCGCGATTGGCGGCACGCCTTGGCCGGCGCAGCCGTGGCCGGGGCGCTGACGCTCGCCGGCCTCTACCTCTACAACCGTTTGGGCTTCGCCCTGCGGTGACTTTCGCGCGCGAAAGCCTGCGCCGGCTGATGTTGTGCTTTCATAATGAAAGCAACTTTTTGCGCGTAACTATTGACGGTCAATAGTTTAATGGGTAGAATATAGGCATTGCTTCAGTGATGAGGCAATGCCCCGGCAGGGGTGACGGTGAGCAGACCAGACCCCAGCCGCTTAGACCATCTTCAACCCTTCCGCATAAGGAAAACGACCATGCAAACCGCCCTGGCCAACACCACCGCCCAAGCCACGGATTACCCGCAATGGGTGATCGTTGAGAACGCCGGCACCGATGCCGAAGACGTGTGGAGTGACCACCACACTTTCAAGGCGGCGCTGAAGGAGCTGGAGAGCTGCGGCGGCACGGATAACGGCTTCGACCTGATGAAGCGCCTTCCCGATGGCACCCTGACCACGGAATTCTGACCCATGCGCTGTATCGACCTCTTTGCAGGGGCCGGTGGCTTCACCGAAGGCGCGCGCCTGGCTGGCGCGCGCGTGGTGTGGGCCGCGAACCATTGGCCGCTGGCTGTTCAGTACCACCAGACCAACCACCCTGACACTTGGCACGAGTGCCAAGACCTCCAGCAAGCCGACTGGCGCGCGGTGCCCGCGCATGATGTCGTGCTGGCTTCGCCAGCCTGCCAAGGGCATTCGAGGGCAAGAGGCCGCGAGCGGCCGCATCATGACGCGCTGCGCAGCACGGCTTGGGCCGTGGTGGCTTGCGCGGAATACCACCGCAGCCCGGTGATCCTGGTCGAGAACGTCCCCGACTTCGAGAAGTGGGTGCTTTACCCGGCTTGGCGCGATGCGCTGCGCCGGCTGGGCTACGCCGTATCGCCGCATCTGGTTGATGCGGCGGATCATGGCGTGCCGCAGAACCGACAGCGCCTGTTCCTGGTCTGCACGCGCTCTCGGCGGCCGCTGCGCTTGAGCCTGCCGCGCCGCGAGCACCGACCTATTGCCGATGTGATCCAGTGGGATGCACACCCGTGGAGTCCGATCGTCACGCCCAGGCGCAGCGACAAGACGCTGCGCCAGATCGCGGCGGGCCGTGCTGCGCACGGCGACCGCTTCCTGATCCCGTACTACTCCAGCGGCAGCGGCCTCACCGGCCGCAGCATCCACCGGCCTGTCGGCACCATCACTACCCGCGACCGCTGGGCCGTGATCGAGGGCGACAAGATGCGGATGCTTGCCGTGCCCGTGGCACGGGATGCAATGAGCTTTCCGCCGTCCTACGTCCTCCCCAACGTCCACCGCGATGCCATGCACCTGCTGGGTAATGCCGTCTGCCCCGTGGTGGCCGCCGACTTCCTCAACGAGCTGCGCCTTGCGGCTTGATCGTTTTCCTGGAGCTGCCCTATGAAACCTTCTCGCTTCCTTCCTGTGATCCTCGCCGGCCTCGCCTTGAGCTGGGCCGGCTCCGCTTTCGCCTTCAAGCCTAGCGCGCTGCGCGAGCTGGCCGATGCCATTGAAACGGCCGCGCCTGTTGCCGTGCCTGCGGCCGGCTCCATCGAGGTGGGCTTTTCGCCCAAGGGCGGGGCCGAGGCGCTGGTTCTTCGCGTGATCGACTCCGCGAAGACCGACATCAAGGCGCTGTCCTACAGCTTCACCAGTCCGCGCGTGGTGGCCGCGCTGCTGCGCGCGGCCAAGCGCGGCGTGGCTGTCTCCCTGGTGGCCGACTACAAGAACAACATCACCGACGACCGCAGCGGAAAGGGCCGGGCGGCCCTTTCCGCGCTGGCCGAGGCCGGTTGCGATGTCCGCGTGATTTCCGCTTACCCGATCCACCACGACAAGGTGCTCATCGTGGATCGCCAGTCCGTCGAGCTGGGGAGCTTCAACTACTCCGACGCAGCCGCGCGCGTGAATTCGGAGAACGTCCTGGTGAACTGGAATAATTCGGCGCTGGCCAAGGCATATCTGGCCCACTTTGATCGCAACTGGCGGCAATCCGAGCCTTTCCGTGCCCGGTATTAACAGGAACTCGGAGAACACCATGACCGTCGATTTTTTCCTCATTGATGCCCCGCACACCGTCCCCCAGGAATTCCAGGCTTGGGAGGCTGCGAAAGCGCATCACCGCGCCGTTTTTCTGCGCTGCGTGGATGCCGAAGATGGCAGCGCCGAACAATCCCGCCTCGATACGGAGGGCCGGGCCGCGAAGGCCGAGGCTGACCGCTTGGAGCAAGCCGCGCGCACGGCTTGGTTGCGGGCGAAGCGGCAGTCCGTGGAAATCCACACCAACAATGACACGCGCGAAACCCGGCATTGCTTTACCGAGCAGCCGTTGCGAATCCACGCCGGTTTCACGCACCAGGATGCGGCCGCTGGCTGGCGTCAAGTCCTCGCCTTTTCGTCCAGTCCGACCCCTGACGCCGACACCTTGGCACGGATCGAGCGGGCGAAATCGGATGCCGTCTCGCAACTGGAGTCCTATTGGGCCGAGCTGGCCGAAGCCACCGATATTCAGCGCGTTATCTGCCAGGGCGTTCATTACACTTGGGATGCGCTTGGCCAGGGAATCGGTTTCGGTGGGCAGGCGTTCCGTGTTGAGTGGCTGGACGCTGATCGAGAACCGACCGAGTGCAATTTGTTCGCGCAGGGTCGCATCCCGGTTTGGATGCGTGAGAAGCTGCCCGACAACGCCCGTTCCATCGAAGACTTGGGCTATCGAATTGATCCGTTTCCGGCTGTGGATGACAGCTTGGATGACGACCCGCCGTATTAACCCCTGGGCGTCTCCCCTACGGGGCCGGGCTTTCGTGCTGCGCATCGAGCCGCCTGCGGCGTCTCGCCCCTTCGGGCATCAATCCCTGACGCCTCCGCGCCGTGCCGGCGCTGCGCGCTCCGCTTGCCGGGCCTGAAGGCCCAGCCGAGGAACTTTCGCGCGCGAAAGTTCGGGATGTGGATCTGATCCGTGGTGTGCCGGCGCTGGTGCGCTGAATCCGCTCCGCGCGGGGCCGCACCCCACCACTACCTCGCGCCTTTATTCGTCGTCATGGTGCCCTCCGGCCGGGCTTCTCCGGTCAAGGGCCGGGCTGCGCCCTGAAATCCTCACCCGTTCGGTGCTCGCCTGCGGCTGCGCTCCGCGTGCGGCCTCCGGTTTCTCCCTTGACCGCGCCCGTCCTGCGTGCCCCTGGACGCCGAGGCGACGAGGTAGATGGTGGGATGCAAAAGCCGGCCCCGCGCTCCGCTGGCCATGTGGGTGATCGACGGGGAGCAGGGGAGCTTGTGCCCCTGCGGGGCAAGAGCAACTGCAACACCTTGGGGGCCTGTTCCGGCCCCCAAACCCCGCCCCGAGGCTCCAAGGTAGCTTGCCTGAACCCCGAAGAAACGCAAGCCCGGAACCCGCGAAAAATCAGGCTTTTTTCTCTCACAAACTATTGACGGTCAATAGTTTTATGGTACAATATGACTCATGGTGTAGGAACAAAGAACGGTTCTACACCAGGCAGCAAAGACCACCATCAACCGAGCAAAAAAGGAGCTTCGATCATGGCCAGCATCAACACTTTCACCATCGTGGGCAACGTGACCAAGGACGTGGAATTGCGCTACACGCCCAGCGGCACGCCTTCCGTGACCTTCACTGTCGCCGTGGATAACGTCTATTTCGACCGCGACGGCAAGAAGCACGAAGAAACCGACTTCATCCCGGTGACGACCTACGGCAAGCAAGCCGAGAACGACGCCAAGTTTCTGAAGAAGGGTTCCACCGTGGCGGTGATGGGCCGGATTCGTAGCTGGTACAAGCAGGCCGAACGCAAGGGCGGTTTCAACTTCGAGGCCGAGCGCGTGCAGTACCTGGGCCGTCCCAGCGGCAACCGTGCAGGCGGTGACGCTGGCCAGCAGCAGCAAGGCCCCGGCAACGCCGAGCACGACGACTGGATGCGCGACTACGACAGCACCGAGCAAGCCGGTCAAGGCCGCCGCTAATCATGGCCAGCAGCTTTACCCGTGATGAGCTTTTCGACTTGGAATATGCAGTGAAAAACCTCATCGACGACAAAAAAGACTACTGCCCGAACGAAGAAGGCACCGCCGAGGCGGTGGCCCGCTTGGAAGACCTCCAAGCCAAGATTCAAGGGATGTTGCGCGAATCCGCGCCGCAGACCTGAACAACCGATAGGCCCGGCGAGCAGGCCGGGCTTATCGGCCCTCAAACCCCTAGACCATCATCAACTCACTGGAGAAATGACCATGCAACTCGCAAGCCGCTTCCGCAATGCTTCCGGTATCCGTGCCGACATGCCCTTGTCGGATGACCAAATCCGCAACGTGGCCCCCTCGATCTTTGCCGAGGCCGCCCACGAAAGCCGCTCCGCGCGTTACACCTATATCCCGACCATTGACGTTTTGAACGGCCTGCGCAAAGAGGGTTTCCAGCCCTTCATGGTTTGCCAGACCCGCGTGCGCAACGAGGAAAAGCGCGAGCACACTAAGCACATGATCCGCCTGCGCCACGCCGACCAGATCACTGGCCGCGAGGCGAACGAAATCATCCTGCTGAACAGCCACGACGGCACCAGCAGCTACCAGATGCTGGCCGGCATGTTCCGCTTTGTGTGCTCTAACGGCATGGTATGCGGCGAGACAACCAGCGACATCCGCGTGCGCCATAACGGCGACGTGGTGGGCGAAGTGATCGAAGGTGCTTTCAAGGTGCTGGACAGCTTCGAGGAAGCCACCGCCCAGCGCGAGGCCATGCAGGTGCTCACGCTCAACCAGGGCGAACAGGCCGCCTTTGCCCGCGCTGCACTGGCCCTGAAGTACGACGACCAGGACAGCGGGGCGGTGCCCGTCACTGAATCCCAAATCCTGGCCCCGCGCCGCTTCGAGGATCGCCGCGACGACATGTGGACGACCTTCAACCGCGTGCAGGAAAACATGATGAAGGGCGGACTGCGCGGCCGCAACCGCAGCGGCCGCACCACCACAACGCGCCCGGTCAACGGCATTGACCAGAGCGTTAAGCTGAACCGTGCCTTGTGGGTGCTGGCCGAGGAAATGCGCCGCCTGAAGGGCTAACCCGAGCCGCCCGGCCACGCTGGACGCGCGGCCGGGCATCCCTCCCGCCACTACACGAAGGACGACACCATGAGCAGCCACCACGAATGGGCCGAGGAAGTCACCGCCCAGCACGACGCGCAAAAGCCCTATGCACCCGAGAACGGCCAGCCCTTGCGATTCAAGGCCGGTGATCCGGTGATTTACACGAACCCGGCAGGCATTGAGTTTCCCTTGCGCGTCACCGGCTTCTATCAGCGCCCGGCTTCGCCGTGCGGCCAGTACGCGAACGGAGCGCGCTATCTGCTGGACTGGGATTGCCCGTGGTTCCCGGTTCCTGAATCCCGCTTGCGCCTGGATGAATCCCGCGCCGTGCCCGAGCTGGAGGCCGCCGCCTAAATCGGAGCGCCGTCCGCTGGCCGGCGCTGCAACCCGCTGACGCGCACCAGGGCGAGCAGGCCCGCGCGTGAGCTTCACCCTTAGACCATCCAACCCGAGGATATGACCATGAGCAAGACCGCCGCCGACACCGCCACCAACGAACTGATCCGCCACGCTATCGCGGCATGGGGCTACTTGGTGCGCTGGGGTTCCCGCCTGACCCTGGCCGAGTTTGCGGCCGTGATCCGCCGTCACTCGTCCCATGAACGCGCCGAGGCCCTGGCCGCCGCGCTCGAATCGGCCACGGGCTTTGTGGCCCGCGACTGGCGCGGCTTCCGCGCCAACTGGCAATGCTGATGACCACCGCCCGCCTGCGCGGGCGGGCGCTCTTGGGGCTGCGCCCCGCCGCGCGGCATCCTGCTGGGCTTGGCCGGCACGGCTTCGCCGTCCCGGCGTGGCCCTTTTTCGGGTGTGCGCCGTGGGCGTGAGAGCTGGCCAGGGCTTTGGTGCCCGCAAGCCGAAACGCGGGCTTTGCCCGGTATGTGCAAAGCGCGGCATGACGCAATGGCGGGCTACGCCTGCGGGGATGCTCCGCTGGTGCCAGTATTGCCAGCACAGCGAAGGGCAGGGCGTCTATGACCTGTTGCACCAGGATTCCCGCCGTCGTTAGGGCGTCTCCCCTACGGGGCCGGGCTTTCGTGCTGCGCATCGAGCCGCCTGCGGCGTCTCGCCCCTTCGGGCATCAATCCCTGACGCCTCCGCGCCGTGCCGGCGCTGCGCGCTCCGCTTGCCGGGCCTGAAGGCCCAGCCGAGGAACTTTCGCGCGCGAAAGTTCGGGATGTGGATCTGATCCGTGGTGTGCCGGCGCTGGTGCGCTGAATCCGCTCCGCGCGGGGCCGCACCCCACCACTACCTCGCGCCTTTATTCGTCGTCATGGTGCCCTCCGGCCGGGCTTCTCCGGTCAAGGGCCGGGCTGCGCCCTGAAATCCTCACCCGTTCGGTGCTCGCCTGCGGCTGCGCTCCGCGTGCGGCCTCCGGTTTCTCCCTTGACCGCGCCCGTCCTGCGTGCCCCTGGACGCCGAGGCGACGAGGTAGATGGTGGGATGCAAAAGCCGGCCCCGCGCTCCGCTGGCCATGTGGGTGATCGACGGGGAGCAGGGGAGCTTGTGCCCCTGCGGGGCAAGAGCAACTGCAACACCTTGGGGGCCTGTTCCGGCCCCCAAACCCCGCCCCGAGGCTCCAAGGTAGCTTGCCTGAACCCCGAAGAAACACAAGCCCGGAACCCGCGAAAAATCAGGCTTTTTCCTCTCACAAACTATTGACGGTCAATAGTTTGACGGGTAGAATATAGGCATTGCTTCAGTGATGAGGCGATGCCCCGGCAGGGGTGACGGTGAGCAGACCAGACCCCAGCCGCTTAGACCATCTTCAACCCTTCCGCATAAGGAAAACGACCATGCAAACGCTGACCGCCACCTACTCCCCCGAAGACAACAAGCTGCGCCTTTATCCGTCCTCCCGACTGGATAGCGCGACTTATGAGCGCGTGAAGGCGGCCGGGTTCAAGTGGGCACCCCGTCAAGAGCTTTTCGTGGCCCCCATGTGGACGCCGGCCCGCGAAGACCTGCTGATGGAGCTGTGCGGCGAGATTGGCGACGAGGACACCGGCCTAGTCGAGCGCGCCGAGGAACGCGCCGACCGTTTCGAGGACTACAGCGACAAGCGCGCCCATGACGCAAGCGCCGCGCGCAACGCCGTGCAGGCCATCGGCCAGCGGTTCGAGTTCGGGCAACCCATCCTTGTGGGCCATCACAGCGAACGCAAGGCCCGCAAAGACGCCGAGCGCATGGAAAACGGGATGCGCCGCGCCGTGCAGATGTGGGAAACCTCCGAATACTGGAAGCAGCGCGCAGCCGGTGCCCTGCGTCATGCGAAATACAAGGAGCTGCCCGCCGTCCGTCATCGCCGCATCAAGGGGCTGGAGGCCGACAAGCGCAAGCAGGAGCGCAGCAAGCAAGAGGCCGAAATGTGGCTGAAGCTGTGGCTTGAATGCGAGGCCGAGCAAGACGCCGAGCTGCAAAAGGCCGTCGCCCTGCGCATCGCTGGCATGTGCTGGCTGCACCTGCCGCGCAAGGAAGGCGACCGCGAAGACTGGAGCCACACCCCGACCGCTTACGACGCCTTGAACGGCTCGCATCCGAACCTCTACGCGCCGCGCACCCTGGCCGAAGTGATCGAGGCGGCCAAGAAAACCTACCCGGCGACGATTGCCCATTGTGACCGCTGGATTGCCCACTTTGAAAACCGGATTGCCTACGAACGCGCCATGCTGGACGAGCAAGGCGGCCTGAAGGCTGAAGGCTTCGACATCCAGCCGGGCGGCCGCGTCCTGGTCGATGGTGAATGGCTGGTGGTGATGCGCGTCAACAAGAAGGGCGGCCAGATCAACAGCGTGACCACGAATGCCCGTTATGTGCGCGTGCGCGGCATCGAGGAAATCAAGGACTACCGCGCGCCGACCGAGGAAGACGCCGCCAAGGTCAAGAAGGCCGCCAAGCTGCCGCCGCTGGTGAATTTCCCCGGTGAAGGCTTCATCGAAATGACCGCCGAGGAATACAAGCGCAAGCCCACCGATTACAAGGGCACCCGCACCGCGCAAGCCACGGCCGAGCATGGCGCATACCGCTACCGCACCGCCTTTTTGGCCAATAGTGGCTATCGGATCGTGCAGGTTTACATCACCGACGCCAAGCGCGTGGACAAGCCCGCACCCGAGGCCGCCGAGCCGGTGAAATTCGAGCGCGAACCCGTGGCCCCGGCCCCGGTGGCGACCGAGCAGGCCCCAGCCAGCGCCGAGAGCACCGACAAGCGCGCGGCGATGGCCGAGGACTTCCAAGCCATGCGCGACCAGCTCAAGGCCGGCGTGCAGGTTGTGAGCGCCCCGCAGCTTTTCCCGACCCCGGCCGACTTGGCCGCCCGCATGGTGGAGCTGGCCGACATCGAGCCGGGAATGCGCGTGCTGGAGCCGAGCGCCGGCACCGGCCGCATTCTGGAGCAGTTGCCCGAGGGCTGCGAAGTGGTGGCAGTGGAGATTAACGCGGCCTTGGGTGGCCGCCTCGATGCAGACCGCCGCGCCGTGGTGATCGGTGACTTCCTGCAATGCACGCCCGAAACCTTGTGGGGATCGTTCGACCGGATTCTGATGAATCCGCCCTTTGCCAACGCAGACGACATCAAGCACATCCGCCACGCGCTGCGCTTCCTGAAGCCGGGCGGCAAGCTGGTGGCGATCTGCGCCAACGGCCCCCGCCAGAATGCCCAGCTTCGCCCGCTGGTGGAGCAGCACGGCGGCGAATGGGAGAACCTGCCGCCCGATACCTTCGCGGAATCCGGCACCGCCGTTAATACCGCCCTTTTCACCCTGACCGCCTAACCCACCAACGCACGCGCCCCGGCTTCGCCGGGGCCGCTCAAGGAGTACGAGCCATGCAACCGAAATTTATGCCTTGGGTTGACCTGCTGCCGGAAGTGGGCGACCCGATCCGCAACGAGCGCAACAAGCTGGCCGCCAAGCTGGCCAGCGCCGAGGAACTGGAAAAACAAGCGGCCGCGCTGCGCGCGGGAGTCCGTGAGGGCCGCGCGGCCCTGCTGGATCGAATCATGAAGCAATGGACGCTGCACGACATCGAGCAGGCCGCGACCGCTGCCGCCGACCGTGGCCAGCCGTTCCCGCCCGGCTTCGTGAAAGACGGCGAGCTGCGCGAGGCGCTGCGCGCCCTCGATGGTGCCCCGTCCCCGCTGGAGGTGTTGCAAGCCTTCCACGCTGGCCGCGTTATCCGGCAACACAACCTTTTCAGCACCGCGACCGAGGACGAACAGCGCGACACGCTGCACCGGGTTTTCGACTGGTGGAATTACGGCGCTGTTCCGCTGCTGACCCGCTTGGAAGGCTAGGGGAGGGCGGCCGATGTCTATACAGGAGCAGGCCGCCGCACTGGTGGCCGCCGTCGATCCGGCCGCTGTCGCGGCCGTGATCGCGGAATTCCCCGAGGCCGAGAAGGTGGGCATCCGCACCAACTGGCAAAGCCTCGATCCCCATCTAGGGCACCGCGTCCCGAAGGCCCCGGCCGACCGGGCCGAGTACCTGGCCCGGAAAATCGAGCAGTACGAGGCCGAGCTACAGCGCGACATCGCCACATATACGCGCTACCGCGAGCAGGGCCTAGCGGCCCTGTCCGCTTACGACGTGTGCATTTCCAGCGGTAACAACCCGCTGGGCGCGCTGCGCACGGCGCTGCGCCTGAAGGACGCCCACATTTCCTATGACCTGTCCATTCTGGTCAAGCTGACGCTTGAGCTGGAGGACGTGAAAACCGAGCTGGCCGAGGCGGAACCCCCGCAACTGGCCCTTTTCTGAAACGCGCGGCCGCCCGGTGGCGGCCGCAACTGGAGCACCTACTATGCCCCGCGCCCATGTCCCGACCATTGACGAAGTTTTAGCTGATCCCGCCGCCTCCCACTGGATGAAAGACGCGCTGCGCTCCGCGCTGGCCCGTGACCCGGTGGACGTGGCCAACGATGCCGCCTTCCTGTGCGCCCTGCTGGACAAGCGGGCCGATGCTGCTATGGAGGCGGGCAGGGCGGCCGTGGCCGCGACCGCTCCCCAGGTGGAGCGGTAGGCCGGCGACAAGCCCGGCTGCGCCGGGCTGGAAGGGCAGGGCTTCGCCCTGCTGGCTGGGCCGGCAAGCCTGCGCGCTGCGCGCGCCGTCCTGCCGGCGTCCTTCCTTGTGTCGCTGCTGCTGGCTGGCTGGATCTTCTCCTTCCCCCTGTTCCGCTCCCTCCGTGGCTTGCCCTGGCCCCTGAAAACCTGCTGGGCGAATCGTCCCGCTTCGCGGGCCGACCGGGCTGCTCCAGGTTCGCGCATTCGCGCTCATCCCCTTCGGGGACTGCTGCGCAGCCTTGCACATCCCTTTCGCTTGCGCCCTCCGGGCGCTGGCCTGACGGCCTGAAGTGAGCTTTCGCGCGCGAAAGCTGGACAACTGCACAAAGGCGTCCGTGGTGTGCAGAGGGTGGGGATTGCCTGTCACTTCCAAGGGTATCAGTTCGTTCTCGCCGTCAAGGGCTGCGCGCCCTGAAGGGCGCTTGCGGCCGCTGGCCGTTTCACCCTTGACCGCTGCGCTGCGAACCGATCCAGAGGAAGTAGGCAATCCCGCCCACTTCCTGGAGTCCATGACATGACCGCTTCGCACATCGACCTTTTCACTATTGACGACAACGGCCAGTTTCAACTGGCCAGCGCCGGCCAAGTCATCGAGGCCGCCTTGGCCATCCTTGACGAAAAGGTGATGCGCAACGGCCTGATTTCAGCGCCGGCTGACGCCAGCGCCTTCTTCTCGCTGCGCCTCGGGAACCTGGAGCATGAGGTGTTCGCGGCCATCTTCCTGGACGCACAGAACCGCGTCATCGAGTACATCGAGCTGTTCCGGGGCACGCTGACGCAGACCAGCGTGTACCCGCGCGAGGTGGTGAAGACCTCGCTGCGCCTGAACGCTGCCGCCGTCATTTTCGCGCACAACCACCCGTCCGGGGTGCCCGAGCCGTCGCGCGCCGATGAGAACCTGACCAGAGTGCTGAAGGACGCGCTCGCCCTGGTGGACGTGCGCGTGCTGGATCACGTCGTCGTCGCGGGTGGCGCGTCCGTGTCCTTCGCTCAACGCGGCTTGCTGTAGCCGCTGCTGGCCGGGTGAAAAACCCGGCAAACGCCCCTTCGGGGCGTTTTGCCCGGTAGTTTTAACGACCGTTTTTCCTGCCGGAAAAAACGGCATTAAAACACACCTTTTAATTACCGTTGAATCCGGTAAAATTTGCCCTTTCTGGATAAATAACTACCGTGAGGCCCTTATGAGCGAGCATCGCCCGATCTACGGCGCGAATACAGCCGTTTTGAGCGACTTTCCCGAGCCGGTGAGGGCAACCCTTCACCTGATCGAAAAAAACCCGTCAAACGAGGCTGCGCTGATCCTGCTCCAGTGCGCAGCTTCCGCCGCGCACCCGGACTACCTTTTCAGTCTGGCCATGCTCAGTGCCCTCCCCATCGAGTACAAGGAGGCCGCCCTGGAGCTGATCGAGCACAGCCTGACCAGCGGTTTCACCGTGGACGAACAAAGCGCACTGCTGCGCTTTGTTGAGCCATTCATGGCCACCGCGCTGCGCGCTCCGCGCGGCCGCTGACGCGCCGGCCCATCATGGCGCTCGACATCTTCGCGCTGCTGACTGCGGACGGCGATCACGCCCAGGCCGACCACATGTTCACCGGCAAAGCCGGCGACATGCTGGCCGTGGCCGACGTGCTCAATGCCGTGCATTGCGCGAATCGCCGGCTGCGCGCCGTGCCGGCGCTGGCGAGTCGATTCCGCGATGGCGCTACCTATCCCATTCCCTGCGTGCGACTGACCAAAGCCGAGTGCCGCGTCCTGGTGGACGCGATCACCGACTTTGGCCAATACATGCCCAAAACCACCAAAGCCCGCAAACTCGCTGACCTGCTGGCCAGCTCCGTTTGCGTCTACTGACCGGAGCCGTTCATGGACGACAAAACCGCCGACCGAGTGATGTCCGCATCCCTCGACTATTTCAGCCGCAACACCTTCTTTGCCCTCCTGGTGCTTGTCGCCGGCTGGGGCCTTGGCTGGCTGTTGGGCTTCGCTCTCGCTCGCAGCATCCAGTCCAAGACCGGCGCGGCATTCTGCCGCCGCCTGTGCCCGATTGTGGGCGTCCTGGCTGCCTTCCCGCTCGCCTACAAACTCATGTTCTCCGCGTGAATCTGCCGTGCCTCGTTACTTCGCTTACTTGCGAGTCTCCCGCGACTCGCAAGACGTTGCGAACCAGCGGCTCGGCCTGCTGGATTTCGCCAACTCGCGCGGCTACGCCCCGCTCGTTGTCGTTGAAGAAACGGCAAGTCGCTCTGTTCCCTGGCGGGAACGCGCGCTGGGCTCGCTCCTAACGGAGCAGGCCCAGCGCGGTGACTTGCTTTTGACTTCCGAATTCACCCGCTTGGGCGGATCGCCCGGCCAAGTCTTTTCGATCCTGGAGACTGCCGCCGAGCGCGGCGTCACCATCATCATCACGAAGAACGGCACCGTCATGGACGGTAGCCTGAATGCTCAAATTCAGGCCGCCGCTTTCGCTATGGCGTCCATGATCGAGGTCGAATTCACCCGCGCGCGCACCCGTGAGGGATTGCAGCGCGCTCGCCTTGAGGGCCGCATCGGCGGCCGGCGCAAAGGCAGCACCGGCCGCCTCAAGCTCGACCCTCAACGCGACAAAGTAGGGGAGCTGCACACCCTTGGTTTGACGACGCCGAAGCTCGCCAAATACTTCGGCGTCACCGAGAAAACCATGCGCAAGTTCCTTGCGCGGCACTTCCCCAAAAAAGCGCCGGATTGACACCGCCGGCCCTTCGGCCCGCCCGTGCCAATCCGGTTCCCCCGGCTTCGCTTCTTCCCGGCCTCTCGTTCCCGCTTCGCTGGAACTCGGGCCGGCAACCGCTCCGCTTGCCCTGGCTCGATGGTGGCCAGCCTTCGGCCGACCACCATCCTTGCCCTATTGCCGCCATCGCCGGTTTTTGCCGCTTCGCCGCAACCGGCACCGGCCGCAAATTGAACGGCCTGGCTT
Source organism: Cupriavidus basilensis (assembly GCF_008801925.2). NCBI lineage: Bacteria > Pseudomonadati > Pseudomonadota > Betaproteobacteria > Burkholderiales > Burkholderiaceae > Cupriavidus > Cupriavidus basilensis. The sequence continues at coordinate 16,908 of NZ_CP062808.1, forward strand.
CCCGCAGCCGATAGCCTCTCCGCTACCGCTTCTAGGCTCTCCGCTGCTCGCCCCATAGGTCGCCGCCCTCGCCACCTTGCTTCGTGTCGCCGGGCCATCGCGGTTCCCGCTGCCGCCTTTCGGCGGCTGTCCCGGCCCGTCCGCTTTGCGGCCGGCCATGCGCAACTTTCGCACGCGAAAGTCGGGGAGGCGCTGGGCGGCTTCCCTTGCTTTGCTGCGGTTCGCCTTGCGCCTACTCCCGCTTTCCGCCCTGCTTTTTCGTTCCGCGCTTGTGCCGCGTCACGCAGGGCCGGAAAGTGCGAAAGGCGAAGACGGCTTCCTTCGTTCGCCGCCTTCGCCTTTCCTTGTCACGCAACCGCGCCCCTTCCGTGGCGTCTGTCGGTTGCCCTCGATTTCTGAATGGCCCCGCTACAGCGTGCCCCATTCTCGTTCGTGATCGTCTGTTGAGATCCGCTCCAGGATGCGGCCGCATCCTTCCGCGTCATTGTCGTAAAACCCCACGTCGATGCCGTAGGGGTTCGTGAGCCAGATTTCAGCACCGTCCGCATTGATCGCCCAGCCGTCGATTTCCACGCGGCCGTGTGTTTTCAGGCGCTGGTGCAGCTCCTGGCTTCCGATGTTTGGCTGCATCTTCTTCACCGTCCTTTGCTGGGCGAATCGTCCCGCTTTGCGGGCCGACCGGGCTGCTCCAGGTTCGCGCATTCGCGCTCATCCCCGCTTTGCGGGGACTGCTGCGCAGCCTTGCACATCCCTTTCGCTTGCGCCCTCCGGGCGCTAGGCCGTGCGCCTATCAACCGCCGCGTTTCCCACAAGCTCAACAGGCCCTCGCGCTGATCCGCTTTCCCACAAGAGGTTTCTTGTGGAAAAGCGGGCGCGACCGTTGCCTCTTGCGATATTGAGGTATCGCGGGCAACGGCTACGGAGCCTGTTGATTTGTGGAAAACGCTCATCCGCTGCCTGCACCGTCCTGCCCTCGGATGCGTCAAAAACCAACCCCACCCGTTTCGTCTCCCCGTGAGGGGAGCCGACCAAAGGCACGCCTCTGGACTCCGGGCCGTCTCTCCTACAAACGCCGCGTTTCCCACAAGCTCCACAGGCCCTCGCGCTTTTCCGGTTTCCCACAAGAAGTCTCTTGTGGAAAACCGGGCGCGACCCTCTCCCTTTGGGATATTTGGGTATCCCCAGTCGAGGGCACCGGGGCCTGTGGATTTGTGGAAAACGCTCACTGGCTGGCCTCGGCCGTCGCTGCACCATCCGGCGCAGTTTGAACAGGCTTCGCCGGCTCTGCCGGCTTCGCTGCATCAACGACCAGAAGCGCCTTGATCTTTGGCATCGCTTCGCGCCAAAGATCAGATGGAACCGCATCAAGCCGTTCCGTCTTGATGAGTTCCATCACGGCCTTCTGATTCCTCTCGCGCTCCTTGCGCTGCTGCTCCCGCTGTCGTTCCTCCAGCTTCCGCAGCTTTTCGCGCTGGGCTGCGATTTCTTCATCCAGCGTCTTGGCCTTGCGGCCTGACTTCGGATTCCTCGTTTCACTACTCATGGCTCTTACCTCGCAATGTGGGTTCTAGTGGAAAACCTGCCTGATCTGGCGGGACGTGCTGCGTCCCTGATCGGCTGCATTTTACCAAATGCCCGGTTTTCTTCCACTAGGGCCTGGGAGAGAGAACGGCACCATTCTTCCAGCTCGCAGGGCAAGCCCCGCGCCCCGGAAGAATGGTCACACACCACGCAACATAGTTGCCGGTGCTAAAAGCCGCGCTGTGGCGCGCCTTTTAGCGTGGCGACACCGAAAAGATAACGCGGCGACACCGAAAATGCTATAATGGTCTAAACCCTTATGGAGTATAGGAAAATGCCGAGAGCGAAAGGAACAGGCAAAGGCCCCACCGAGCGGTTCAACATCAGGCTCGATGAGGACACGGCGGGGTTCTACCGAACCAAGGCGAACGAGCACGGAATCAGCATTTCCGAGTTTTTGCGCCAAACGCTGGTGCAGGGCGTGATCGCGGAAAACGTGCAAGACATCGAGCAGCGCCTGCGCCGCCTTCTCGATGAAATCCGCACTGGCGGGCAAGGTGGCGGCAAGGTCGAGATTCCCGACGATTTGCTACTTTCGGTCTTCACCGCCGAGAACATGCTGGCCGCGATTGTTGAGGCCAAGGATGTGCAGCAGTTGTACGAAGCGCAGAACAAGGCGAAGGCCAAGCTCAAGCGACTGAAAGGAGGCTGAAATGGCAAAGCGTGAGGAAAAGGGGAGTGCGGGCAGCTTCTCCCGTGGGGCCGAGTTGTGGATGCACCAAGCCCGGCTGTTCGTGGTGGCGATCTGGACGGTTGTGCTGATTTCCATCCTGGCCGGCTTGGGCGTGACAACCGCCTACTTCTGGAATGCGACGACGGCAGACGAAAAGTACGCACTGGAGCGGAACGTACTCGCGCACACACGGGACGCGCTCTACATGACGGCCGGCAAGATGGAGCTGAACGTCAACGGCGAGCTGCGGAAGCTGGAAGTGTCCGAAGTGGCTTTGCTGACCGATGACATGGCCGACGATGCGTGGCGCAAGCTGCGCAACGGCGGCTTGTTTGGCGTGCTGACATCCATCGGCGTGGTGTTCCTTATCTCGCTCTACTGGTGGGGATACGGGCGCGAGAAGATGCAGGACAACCAACTGCGCGGGGCCAAGCTGGTGGAAGGAAACGAGCTTGCGCGGCTGATCCGGCACCGGGACGAAGCCAGCCCGTATGAGATTGCCGGTGTGCCCATGCGCGTGAAGTCCGAGACGCTGCACACGCTGTTTGCGGGTGCGCAGGGCACAGGTAAGTCACAGCAGTTTTTCGCGCTCATGAAGCAGGTGCGTGCGCGCGGAAAACGGATGATCGTCTATGACCCGACAGGCGAATTCACCCAGGCGTTCTACCGGGAAGGCAAAGACATCCTGATGAACCCGCTGGACGCCAGAAGTCCGAACTGGAACATCTGGAACGAGATTGCCAAGGACTACCATTTCGACAACATGGCGAACGGCCTGATTCCCGATCCGGCCGAAGCCGATCCGTTTTGGGCGCTGGCGGGCCGGATGGTTCTCAAGGACGTTATCGCGGTTTTGGGCCGCGAGGGCCGCCGCACGAACCGCGACCTCTACAACGCAATCGCCAAGAGCAACCTGGACGCCATGCACGCGCTGTTGCAGGGAACGGCCGGCGCAACCTATGTTGACCCGACGACCGAGCGCACGGGCATGTCGCTCAAAATGACGGTTCAGAACCAGCTCGAAGCCTTCCGGTTTTTGCCTGACGAGGGCGAGGCGTTCTCCATCCGCAAGTGGGTGCATGAGGAAGGCGATTCGTGGATGTTCATCACGGCGCGCGAAGCTATGCGGGAGGCGCTGAAGCCTGTCCTGTCGCTGTGGATCGACACCGCAATCAAGGCCGTGCTCGACCTGGAGCCGATCCACCGTGAGCGGCTTTGGTTCTGCATTGACGAGCTGCCGACACTTCAGAAACTCGACATCCTGAAGCTGGCCCTGACCAACACCCGGAAGTACGGTTTGTGCATGGTGCTGGGCGTTCAGGATTTCAGCCAGCTCTACGAAATCTACGGGCACGATCTGGCTAAGACGATCATTTCCGGTTGTCAAACCAAGCTGCTGCTGCGCGTGACGGACGGCGCGGCAGCGAAGCTGTTGGCGGAATTGATGGGGCAGGCCGAGGTGGACGAGAAGGACGAAACCTTGAGCTATGGCCTTAGTTCCCAGCGCGACGGCGTGAGCGTGATGGCGCGCCGTCAGATGCGCGACCTTGTGCTGACTTCGGAGATTTTGACGCTGCCTGATATGACCGGCTATCTGCTGGTTCCGGGCGACTATCCCATTGCCCGCGTCAAGTACGGCTACGTGCCGACCGAGAAAAAGGCCAACGGCTTCATCGAGCGCGACGGCTTTGCGATCAGCTTCAAACCGACCACAGCGGCCGCTGCGCCGGCACCTGCGCCCGCACCGGCCGATGCACACCAAGCCGCTGCGCCCGAGTCGGCCGATATGCTGGACGACGACGACATGGACGCGCCGGCTACGGTGGAAGTCATGCGCAACGAGAACGGCGATGTGATCGACAAGGAAACCGGCGAAATCATCAAGCCAGCCGCTCAGGTTTCGCACGCGAAAGACAAGCCGGAAGCGAAGCCGGGCGACCAGGGCAAGAAACCCAATCCGCTGGCTGACGCGCTATAGGAGGGACACCGGATGACAACTCAAAGACGGGCATTTCTACATTCCGTCGCGGCCGCCTGCTTGGCGGCTTTTTGCGTTTCCGTGCAGGCCGAGCCTGACTTGCTGCAACCCGATGAAGCCTTCCGGGTTTTCGCTCGCCGGGTGGAGGCTCGCGTGGTGGAGCTGGAGTACATCATCGCGCCGGGCTATCACCTGTACCGCGACCGCTTTAGCTTCAAAACGGACAATCCGGCCGTCACGGTGGCCGGGGTGGAGCTGCCGCCGCCGCAGGAAAAGTTCGACAAGGCGATGGGCCAGAACATGCGCTACTACACCGAGCGGGTGGCGGTGCGTGTGCGCCTGGCTGGGGCCAATCAGACCGTCAAGCTGGTGGCCACGGCGCAGGGCTGCGCGGCCATTGTGGGTGTGTGCTATGCACCGATCACCAAGGCGTTCAGCGTGCCGGCAATGGGAGGAAAACAGGGATGATTAGTATGAACAACGTGGGCAGCGCCGGGCAGGCACTGCACTACTTTTCCGCTGACAACTACTACACCCAGGACGAGGGCTTGGAGCATTCCGAATGGTTCGGCAAGGGGGCCGAGCACCTTGGGCTTTCCGGCAAGATCGACCGTCAAGCCTTCTTCGAGGTGTTGAACGGAAAGGTGGAAGGTCAGGAGCTGGGCAAGTGGGTCAAGAACGAGGAAACCGGCGAGAAGGAACGCGAGCACCGGCCGGGCACCGACATGACGTTTTCTGCGCCCAAGAGTGTTTCGCTCATGGCCGAGGTGTACGGCAAGCGGGAGGTTCGGGAAGCGCATGAGGCGGCAGTCAAAAAGGCACTCAGCCACATAGAAACCGAGCTGGCCAGGACGCGGCAAACCATGGACGGGAAGACCGAGGCGGTGCAGACCGGCAACGTGACCGTGGCCATGTTCCGGCACAACACAAGCCGCGACCTCGACCCGCAGACGCATACGCACGCCGTCATCATGAACGCCACCAAGCGGGAGGATGGGCAGTGGCGCTCCCTGACCAACGAGGAAATCTACAACGCGCAGCGCGTCATCGGAGCCATCTACACGTCCGAGCTGGCCGACCGGCTCCAGGCGCTGGGCTACGACATTCGCCGCACCGACGAGAAGGGCAACTTCGAGATTGCCGGCATCACCCGCGAGCAGATCGAGCACTTCAGCCAGCGCCGGGCCGAAATCGAGGCGGCGCTGAAAGCCAAGGGCGTGGACATCGACGACGCCAGCGCGCAGCAGAAGGAGGACGCCACGCTGAAGACCAGGGCGCGCAAGGTGGACGTGGATCACGAAGCCCTGATCGGGAGCTGGAAGGAGCGGGCCAAAGAAATCGGGATCGACTTCGACGCCATCCAGGCGAAGGCCGACGCGCAGCGCGCGCAGGGAGGCGTGATCCGGGCCGACAAGCTCACCGGCCGGGAGGCGATGTCCTTTGCGGCTGCGCACCTGATCGAGCGCGAGGCCGTGGTATCAAAGAACGACCTCATGGCGGCGGCCATCGAGCACGGGGCAGGGCGCGTTTCAGCATCGGAAGTGAAGCGCGCCTTCGACAAGCTGGAGAAGGACGGCGATCTGGTGGCCTTGCCTGACGGCAACTACACGACCAAGAAGATGCTGGGCAGCGAAATGTGGGCGCTCGACCAAGTGCGCGCACAGAAGGGCCAGACGCCGAAGATGATGGAGCCGGAGGCCGTGGCCGCGCGGATAGCGCAGGCCGAGGGCCGGCAGGGCTTCAAATACAGCGATGGACAGAAGGAGGCTATCAGCAAGGTACTGACCACTGAAGACCGCTACGTGGCCGTGCAGGGCCTTGCTGGGACGGGTAAGACCACCATGCTCAAAGGCGTGCGCGAAATGGCGCAGGAGCAGGGCTACACGGTGCGCGGCATGGCCCCGACCGGCGCGGCCAGCAAGGTGCTGGCCAGGGAGACGGGCATTGCTACCGATACCGTCTCGATGTTCCAGATCAAGGAGCGGCAGCTACAGAAGGACATCGAGTTTGCCAAGCAGTACGCGCCCGATTTCGAGCGCAAGGCCGAACTCTGGATCGTGGATGAATCGTCCTTCCTGTCGCAGCGCCAGAAGGCCCAGCTCGACCACATGGCCGAGAAGGCCGGGGCCAAGGTGGTGTACCTGGGCGATACGCTCCAGTTGCAGGGCGTGGAGGCCGGCAAGCCCTTCGAGCTGGCCCAGCGCGACGGCATGGAAACCGCCTACATGACGGAAATCAACCGGCAGAAGACGGCCGACCTGAAGCAAGCCGTGGACATCATCACCGGCCGCGACAACCTGGGGGAAGGGCAGCGGCTGACCCAAGTGGAGCTGGCCAACAACGCGCGCGCTTTCGAGTACATGGACAAGGCAGGGATGATCCGGGAAATCCCGGAGAAGTCCGAGGAAGACAAGGGCCGCTTGATTTCGGCCGTGGTGCAGGACATCTTGAAACTCGACAAGGCCGAGCGAGAGCGCACCATCGTCATTACCGCCTATAACGAAGACAGGCGGGCCATCAATGCCGGCGTGCGCGAGGGCCTGAAGGAGCAGGGCGAGCTTTCGCGCTCCGAGGACACGCGGGAAATCTACACCTCGAAGGGCTGGACGCGCGCCATGCAGAAGGAGGCCCAATACTACAAGGCCGGCGATGTGGTGCGCTTCGGGCGCGACTATCAGCAGATCGACGCCAAGAAGGGCGAGTACATGCGCGTGTCAGCCGTGGATGCGCCCAATGGCACTGTGGTGCTCCAGAAGGAAGATGGCTCCGTCATCGCGTGGCAGCCCAAGAAGCACAACAAGATCGAGGTGTACGACCGCGATACCCGCGAGTTGGCCAAGGGCGATCTGATCCGCATCACCCGCAATGAAGGCGAGTTCAAGAACGGCGAGGTGGCGCGCGTCACGGCCGTGGCCGGCGACAAGGTGACGCTGGAGCTGAAGCAGGGCAAGGACGTGTCGCTGCACCAAGTCGATCTGTCGCGCAACAAGCATTGGGATCACGCCTACGCGCAGACGGTTCACGCCTCCCAGGGGGCTACCCAGCACCGGGCCATCTTCCACATCCGCGCGCCTCAGACCGAGAGCGAGAAGAAGCAGGAGCGGGCGCTGGAGAACATGGCCAAGGTTTTCGGGGATCGCAGCTTCTACGTGGGGGCTACGCGGGCCTCGCATGAGCTGCGCATCTACACCAACGACAAGACGGTGGCGGCAAAGGCCGTGGCGGCCAAGCAGGACAAGACCAGTGCGGTGGAAACCATCCGGCAGCACGAACGGGCCACGGCCATCACGGCCGACAAGGTGGGAGAACGCCCGGTGTCGCCGCAGCGGAACGGTGACGTACAAAGGTAATCCCGATAAAATGTCAACTTACGCGCGCTGGTCTTGACTGACTTTCGCGCGCGAAAGTTGGCGGCTGGTTCCGCTTTTCGCCAGTAGGCAAGTCGGCTTAGACTTGTGTGATAAACCTTTGACTATGCTAAAGAACAAGCCATGACCGACCGCAAGGACGCCGAGAAGTCGGCCGACGAGCAGGGAGCAAAACGCCGTAGAACCCGCAATTATGGCGACCGCCGGACGGTATCCCTGCGGATGGACCCCGACCTGCACGAGCGCATGATGGACTTGTGCGACGACCTGAAAATCCCCGCCAACACCTACATATCAGGGCTTATTGAGAACGACCTGAAGAAGCGCAAAAAGTGACCGCGCCATAGCCGCCTCACCCAAATTGCCGGGGTGCGGGGAACCCGAATATCATGTGGGGTTCTTCGGTAGATTCAGGGAGAGGTGCGCGTGTCTATTATTTCAACGATCAACTGGAAACGTCTGGCCTCAGTTTTTGTGCCGGGCGTTTTGATCGCCGCAATCAGCATCTATGTGCTGGGGTTTCGCGCCCCGCCTTCCCCTGATCTTCGCGTTCTGCCCGGCAAGGCACTGGCGGCCTACGACGACTTCTACCCGATCCGCGCCGATGATGCCGGGGCGCTGTACCTGGATCGAGAGCTGTTCGTGAAGGCGGTCAACTACCTGTCCGAACACCCATCGCCGCGCGCAGTGGCCGACCTGATCTACCTGGGCAACTCCAACAACGTCACCCTGTTGCTGGACGGGCCGACCAAGGCCAAGTACCTCATGCTGACGCAGAAGCCAGACTACGCGGCGCTGGCGGAGGTGGATCGGGAAAAGGATCGCATCTTCCAGTCCTACGCGGACATCGTGAACGGCATTGGCCAGACGTTTGCGGGCACGCCGGTAGAGATTGTCCTGCACGATACCCGGAACCCGCTGCGCTCGATTGTGGCGGTGCAGAACTCCATTTCCGGGCGCAGGCTGGGCGACACCAATACCAACTTCGGCCTCCAGCTCATCAAGAACTACAGCTACGGCGAAGGTCAGGGGCAAGGGCGAGGTGCTTCGTTTGTCAGCTACGACCTCACTCTAAAAGACGGCCGCGCGGTGAAGTCCACCACGATCCCGATATTTCATGACGTGTACGGTCTGATCGGGTTTATCTGCATCAACATCGACATATCCAAAATGGACAAGAAACACCCGGAATATGTCGAGCATTTTGTTGATGCCTTCAAGGCGACTATCGCCAATGACGCTATCAACGAAATGATCCAGAACAGCAAGCGCAAGAACTGATTTTCTCAACCCTCTCTGCAAAGGAAATGAATATGGACGCTGGAGCCATTCAAGAGCACCTGGAGCTGCTGCAATTCGATTTGGCGCGCCCGCTGCTGGTCATGAAGGCCCCCAAGGGAATTCTCGGCTGCGGTTATATCAACGTGGAAACCTGCAACAAGACGGGCGAGGTTTGCGCCATTGTCACCGGGGTAAATAGCTTTGACGACATGCGCAAAGCCAAGGTGGTGGCCACATCGAACAAGGCGGTGGAGCTAGGTATCCAAGTCGGTGAAACTGGCCAAGACGCCCTGAACAAGATGCGGTGATTTGCCGGGCCGCCTGGAGAACGGAGCGAGGCCGTGCAAGCGGAAGTGATCTTCTATACGAGCTGCGCCTTTCTGCTGACTGTGTTTGTGGTCAGCATGGTGTTGGCTGCGCGCGGCAACCAGGCGGCCCAATATTTCCTGTGGGTATGGGCGGCGCTGATGATTCTGGCGCTGCCACTCATGAACCGGGCCAACATGATTTCGCACATAGCGGCTGGCCTGATGCTCGTATTCTTCCTCTACGTGCTCTACATAACCGTTCGCTACGGGATGGAGCGCGTGGACGTGTCCCACGAAGAAACCCGCCGCGTCCTGGCCGAATCGAACCGGCGCATTGACGAGGAACGGCGCACGCTCGCGCGCCGGCTGCACGACGAGGTAAATCCCCAGCTCCTGCTAACGCGCAACGTGCTCGCGCAACTTGGGCCGCTGGTGGCCGACAATGGACGGGCCGCCGAGCTGCTGGCCAACGCCTCGGGGATGCTCAACGATGCCTACGCCGAAATGCGAGACATCATCAAGAACACGCGGATCGAGGTTATCGACTCCATCGGCTTTACTGCCGCCCTGGAGTCGCTGGTGGCCCACTACGCGAACATTTCCGAGAAGCCGGCCATCGCCCTGGAGCACAACCTACCGAAGCGGCCGGCGCTGTCGGAAACGGCGGCAGTCAGTGCCTACAAGATCATCCGCGAGGCGATTTTCAACGCCATCAAGCACTCCAACGCGGCCCAAGTGCGCGTCAGCATCCAGCACAACAAGGCGCTGGATACCTACAAGGTGGAAATCACCGACGACGGGGTAGGGATGAAAGCCACAGCTCGCAATGGGGAGCACGCCGGCATCGGGTTGATCGACATGCGCGAGCGCGTGCGTGTGCTGGGCGGTACGCTGAAAGTGCAGGCGGCCGATCCTGCCAATCAGAAGCGGCCAGGGACGAAGCTCAGTTTTTCGTTTTCAGGGCAGTCGTCGTAATGCCGTGGCGAATGGCCAGCTTGGTTATATCGGCCTGACTTTCGACGCCCAGCTTGGCTTTCACACCCTTCATTAAATGGCCCACCGTCTTGGTGGAAAAATCCATCGCAGCGGCAATTTCCGTCAGCGATGCGCCATCGGCCGCAAGGGTGAAGGCCCGCATTTCGTTTTCATCCAGCAGGCGGTTCGGGTTTCGATCCTTGACGGACGACCATGCGAGTAGGCGGGCAATCTCCGGGGAAAAGTATTCCTTGCCCTGGGCTACCGTGTTGATCGCCTCGTTGAGCACTTCCGTGCTTTCATCCTTGCGCACAAAGGCCAGCACGCCGAGCTTGTAGGAACGCTCGATGATGTATTGATCGTCAAACTGGCTAAAGACGATGATTTTGGCCGAGGGATCGCGGGCCAGCAGTTCCTCACACACGTCCAGCCCGTTCTCGCCACAGCCTTTACTGTCAAAGCGCACGTCGATCACCAGGACATCCGGCTTGACCTCTAGGAAGCGGTCGATCAGCCCGTCCAGGCTGTAGGCCACCTCTACTACGTCGATCCCGTAGTCCTTCAATACATCGCGGAAACCGGCCACCAGCAGCCGGTGATCGTCCGCAAGAAATACTTTTATTCCCAAAACGTCACCTATTGGTTTGGGATCGTGTTGATCCCGAAGTTCGTTGGCCATGCAGGCAGGCGCTGCCGTGCTTGGCGGATTTAGCGGCCATGCAGATCAGCGGTGGGTGCAACACCCTCGCCGGCGAGGCAATAACCGAATTTTGACAGAAAAGCCGCATTCGATATACCGCGCCCGGCTGATCTAGCCATGATCTGCACCGTTCGGGGGGCGGCATTATACGTGCCATCTAACCCAATGCTTCCTCTGACGGGAAGTTATTTTTCTCCTACATGGTATCATTTGGCCCCTTGCCGTGGGCATTTCATGCCTTTGGCAAGCGGGATTCGGCGGGTAAAGCGGGGCTGTCGGATGGGTGCCGCAAGACCACATCCCAAGATGACAAACCTAGGCTAGATGCCTTGTCGCTCTAGGTTTTTTCTGTTATCGTGCTTTCACCGTGAAAGCAAGGTGACTGCTACAATAACGCAATGGGACACGCCTCTATGTACTTCTCTGCACGCGTACTGATCGCGGCGGCATCGCTGATGCTGCCGCTTGCTGCTTCTGCAACGTGCTGGGATGAGGCTGGGCGCGGCTACGGCATCGACCCCCTGCTGTTGAAGGCGATTGCCTGGAAGGAATCACGCGGGTGGACGGGGGCAGTGGGGCCGAAGCTGAAGGACGGCAACCGCGCGCTGGGCCTCATGCAGATCAACACGATCCACTTGCCGAACCTCGCGCGTTTCGGCATCCGCCGTGAACACCTGTTCGACGCCTGCACCTCGCAGAAGGTGGGGGCTTGGGTGCTGGCCGACTGCATCCAGCGTTTCGGCGCTACCTGGAAATCCGTGGGCTGCTACTACGCCGGCCCCGCTTCAACCAATGTCAGCGCACAGGTTGAGTACGTCCGCGACGTGCAGCGGTTCTACGAGGGCTACCGCAGACAGCAAGCCCAACAAATTTCAACTTCACCGGCCCGAGTGGCCAGTTTCCAAGGGGATTGATATGGCGTTGCCAGCCAAACCGTTTCGCATTTCTATCGTCTTTGCGCTGGCTGCCGCTGGCGTCACTGCTGCCAATGCGCAGTCACTGAACCAGCCCAACCCCCTTGATCGTCTCTCCGACGTGGTGCAGTTCGGCGTCCCCCGCGATACCAAGTTTGTGTTTTGCGATGGGGAGGATTGCCCGGAACGCTCCATCAAGCACCTGTACGTCCCGCCTCCGCCGCCGCCTCCGGTTCAAGAGCCGGTCATGCCTGCGCCGCAATCCATCCAGCCGCCCGAAGAACTTTCGCACGCGAAAGTCCCGGCGAAGAAAAAGCCACTGAAGAAGAAGCGGAAGAAGCCCGCGATTCAGTACGAATGCAAGCCTGTCACCAAGACGAAGTGACGGGCTTTCCGTCTTTGCGCATCCCCCTGGCGCAAGGCCCCACACGGGGAAATTCAGGGGTTTCAAACCAACTTTCTACGTAGGAGTTTTGAGATGAGTGCAGCAATTCAAGCAGTCGATTTTCGCAAGGAAGCGGGGCAGTGGCTCAAGGTGCTGATGTTCGCCGGCCTGATCCTGGGTCTGATGATGCTGGCTTCCAGCGCATACGCCAGTGACGGCACGGAGTTCGACGCCGCCGTAACCAAATGGGACGGCTGGGTGAAGGGCAACTTGGGCAAGCTGGCCGCGCTGATCGCCATCGGCGTGGGTTCCGTTGTTGCGGCCGTTAAGAAGGACTGGAGCTGGTTCTTCGGCGCCGTGGTGCTGTCGATGGGTATCGGCGTGATCGTCGGGATCGTCAACGCCAGTTTCACGGCCGTCATCTAAGCGCGGGAGGTGGCCATGTCTGAAAAAACGGATCTCTCTCACTACATCCCGCGCCGACTGGACGACGGAGCCAAGTTCCTCTTTTGGGAAATGGACGTTGCCATGATCGGCCTTATGGGCGTGTTGGTTGGCATTGGCTCCGGCTTCCCGGTAATCGGGCTGTTCCTCGGTATCGGGGCGGCTTTCTTCTACGGGAAGCTGAAGGCTGGGAAGCATCCGGGCATGGCCACCCACCTCCTGTACTGGTTCACCGGGTTTCCCGAGCCGAAAGAATTGCCGGGTAGCCACATTCGAGAACTCAATGGATAAGGGGCTACACGCGCAATGGCACCAGATAAAGCAAATAACGAGCGGGACACGCTGAAATCGCAAGTCCGCTTCCACCGCGCGATGAACGCGGGCCTGCTAGGCACTCTGTTTTTCGGGGTGCTGCTGCTGGGCTTCGTAGTTGTGCGCGACACCACCAAGATCGTGCCGCCTGAAGTTAAGCGGCCTTACGAGATTGGCTCGAACTACGCCAACAAGGATTACCTGCTGGACATGGCCGGCTATGTCCTGGGCACGGTGTTGACCGTCACGCCGGAGACGGTTGATTACAACAACAAGGTGATTCTCAAAATGGCCGACCCGGACGGCTACGCCGGGCTGAAAACCGCACTCGATGCGGCCGCGCTGCGGCTCAAACAGGAGCGTGTCACCACCATTTGGGTTCCTCGCAAGGAGGAAGTCAGCGAGCAGGACAAGCGCGTGAAGGTCAGCGGAAAACTCAAGACCTTTATTGCCGACAAGCTCACTTCCGAACGCGAGAAAGACTATCTCGTTGAATTCACCATCACTACCTCGGGGCGACTCTATGTTTCCAAGATCGAAGAAATCGTTAAGCGCGATCCTTCTGCTAACAAGCCTGCTGGCAACTGAAGCGGGCGCAACGCAAGTCGTTGAGAACGCCGACCGGGGCCACGTTCAAGTCAATATCTCGGTCAACGAAACCAACCGTCTTGCAATCGACGGGCGACGCATTGCCAATGTGGTGCCCAGCGTAAAGGGCGTGCTGGCAGGCCAGAAGGACGAGGCCCTGGGGGCTTACTACTTCACGCTGGCCAGCGAGTCGCCCAACCAGGGCACGGTCACAGTTTTCGTGTCCGACGAGAAGGGCGTCACCTACAAGCTGATCCTCGTTCCGCGTCCGGTGGCCGGCGAGGAAATCATCATCCGGCCGCCGAGCGAGAAGGCCACACCTTCGAGCCGCGCAGCCGCTGATGGCCGCACCGTCTCCTACCAGCGCCGCATCAAAGACTTGATGCTGGTGATGGCCGACGACGAGCTGAAGGACAGCGTTGAAACCATCGCGGTGAACAAGGAAGTGCCCTTGTGGAAAGAGGGCCGCTTGATCCTTGTTGCCAAGTACATGGATGGCGACGTTGTGGGCGAGAAATACCGCCTGACCAATGTTTCCCCTTCCGAAATGCTGCTGGTCGAGCAGGAGCTTTACCGCCGTGGTGTGCGCGCCATTGCTGTGGAGCACCAATCGAACCCGCTGCCGGTGGCCTTCCATGTGCTCGATGTCGCCAATCTGGCCAACAAGCACCGCCTGGACATCAAGGATTGCCGCATCGTGGCCGCGACCTGGGGCGATCTGTCTTCCGAGCGGATGATGGGCCGTACCGAGACACTGGCCTGCGTCATCAACGGCGAGGCCGTTGAAATGGCGATCAAGGGTCAAGTGATCGGGGAAGACGGCAAGGCCGGCGTGCGCGGCCGCCTCGTCACCAAGCAGGGCCAGTTGCTCGCTAATGCCCTGTTTGCCGGCGCGCTCAGTGGTATCGGCAAAGCCTTCCAGTCCTCCGCGACCATCACCAGCACGGGCGGCGGTGGCATCACCCAAACCATCGACCCCGACAAGATCGGGCAGGCCGCTATCGGCGGCGGCGTGGGCAGCGCGGGCCAGCAGCTCGCTCAGTACTACCTCAAGGCCGCGGACAAGCTGTACCCCGTCATCGAAACCGATGGCGGCCGTACCGTGGAAATCCTCATCACCAAGGGCGCTGTGTATTCCGGCAAGGCGCTCGCCAAGGACGATTACCGGGGCCTCCTGAAGCGCACCGGCACCAACTCCAGGAGATACGAAGATGATTAAACGACTGTTGCCCCTCGCGCTGGCTGCTGCGCTGGCTGTTCCCGCATTTGCTCAAGACGAAGCGCCTGCTTCCGTGGTCGAGAAGTTCAAGACCATGTACCCGAAGACGACTTTCAAGGAAATCCGCAAGTCGCAAGTCTCCGGGCTGTATGAGGTAGTGATGGGCGAAAACATCGCCTACACCGACGAGTCGGGCCGCTACTTCATCTTCGGGCACCTGTTCGACATGCAGCAGCAAGTCGATCTGACCGCCCAGCGCAAGCTCGATAGCAGGAAAACCGAGTTCCCGGCGCAGCAACTTGGCCAAGCAATCAAGACGGTCAAGGGCGACGGCAGCCGCATCTTGGCTGTGTTCAGCGACCCGGACTGCCCCTACTGCAAGCAGTTGGAGGGCGAGCTGGCCCGCCTGGACAACGTGACCATCTACACCTTCCTGTACCCGCTCGAATCGCTGCACCCGGAAGCCAAGACCAAGGCTGTCAGCGTGTGGTGCGCGCCGAACAAGGCCAAAGCCTGGAGCGAGCTGATGCTGGCCGGCAAGAAGCCCAAGCTGGTGGCCTGCAACAACCCCGTCAACGACAACTTGGTGCTGGGTTCCAAGCTGGGCGTGGTGGGCACTCCGACCCTGATTGCCGCCGATGGCCGCGTCCTGCCTGGCTCCGCACCGGCCGAGAAGATCGACCAATGGCTGAACGCCGGCAAGCCTGCCGCGCCGGCCGCCACGCAGGAGGCAACCCAATGAAGCGCACGGCCTTGATGTTTGGTGCCGGCGCGCTGGCCCTGGCCCTGACGGGCTGCGGTTCGCTGGCTGGCCGCGACTGCGGCGCTTGCTGCAAGGGAGTCGGTTTCAGCGGCAGTGCCGCGCACGCATGGGAGGGAAGCAAATGAAGGCACTGGCCTTGACCTTTGGCATCGGGGCCGTGGTGGCCCTATCCGGTTGCAGCAGCATGTCCGGCTTTGATGCGAAATCCGAATTCGCGTGCAAGGCCCCGGACGGCATCTTGTGCGAGTCGATGAGCGGCATCTACGCCAATGCCCAGGCGAAGAACCTGCCGGGCCAGCGCGTGAATGCGCGCGGCGAGGCTCCGGTGGAACTTTCGCAGGCGAAAGCCGGCAGCAACGTGATGACCAAGCCCATCTACTCGGGCACGCCGATCCGCAGCGCCCCGCGCCTGCTTCGGGTCTGGTTCGCGCCGTGGGAAGACACCGATGGCGATCTGCATGACCAGTCCTACGTGTACCTGCCGGTCGATTCCGGCCGCTGGCTGATCGAGCACAACCGCCGCCGCATCCAGGACAACTACCGGCCGGTGCGCGCCCCGTCGAATGTGACGGCCCAGGCTGCGCAGCCGCAAGCGGCCGGCGCTGGCCAGCAACGGCAAAGCCCTGGCGTGCTGGGGCAGCAGCCGACGCCTCCCGCTGACAACGGGATGGAGTCTATCGGCGTCCGTCAAGACCGCATGAGCAACGAGCAAGCCACCGAGCTGCTGAACGGAATCATGCGCCCCGGCAACGTCATCCCGGACAGCGAATAAACAACGCTGGCCGGGCGGCCAACATGGAGAACATTCAATGCAAGACAGCATGATGGACAAGCTAAAGGGTGCTGCCGCCCGGTTTTGGGACGAAACCGTGCTGGGTAACACCTCGGATGTCGGGAGCCAACCGGCCCCTGTGGCGGCCGCCAACGAGGTGACGAGCCTCTACGGTCTTCACAGCATCCTCAAGTACGACCAATACGACCCCGACACGGGCCTTTTCTACAACGACAACTCGGTGGCCTTCTGCTTTGAAGTCATCGCCCAAACGGGCGCGGACGACGACATGGCAAGCCGCCTCAATACGCTCTTTACCCCGGTGCCGCCGCACTACGGGATTCAGTGGTGCCTGTTCGGTAGCCCGGTGCTGGATGACCAGTTTCAGGCGTACATGGATCAACGCCATATCGCGGTGGACAACGGCAAGACGACCCCGTTCTTCCAGGAGCTGGCCAAGCGCCGCGTGGAGTACATCTACAAGGCCAAGGGCAAGCCGCTTTGGCCCAATGACAACTACGTGGTGAAGAACATCCGGCTGTTGTTCTCCATCACAAAAGCCGGCTCTTTCCGTGACGCCAAGCTGGTGGAGGAAATGTACGAGCTGCGCGAGACAGTGCGCGCCTCACTGCGCACGGCAAGCCTGCCGTCCTTCCCCCTCGATGCTGACGGGCTGATTAGCTTCCTGTGGCCGATCCTCAACCCCGAAAGCATGTTCAGCAAGGAGCCGTTCCCCGACCTGCGCTACGACGACGGGAAATCCATCAAGAACCAAGTCACCGCCTTTGGCCAGCATGTGCGCGTGAAGGCCAACGAGCTGCTGTTTGGCCTGCCGCCCGAGAAGCAGGGCGACGAAGACAAGCGCATTGCCGTGCGTGGCTTCGGCGTGCTTCAGTACCCGCAGAAGAAAGAGCTGTGGGAGATGGCCAACATCATCGGTTCGTTTTTCGATGACGGCCTTCAATACCCGTGCCCGTTCCTGGTGTGCGGTGGCGTCTTCACGCTTGACCCCAACGTGGTGGACGGCAAGGCTCAGATCAAGGCCGCGCGCACCAAGCAAAACGCCAAGTCCAAGATGGCCGAATTCCAGCCCGAGCTTCAGGCCCAGGCGAACGATTGGGACATCGTGCTGCACCAGCTCAACAACGGCGGCAGCATGTGCGAGCTGTACCACACGTTGCTGCTGTTCGCGCCCAAGCGAGTCATCAATCGGGCCAGCCAAGTGGCCCTGAACGTGTGGCGCAGCGAACGCTTCACGATCTGCCCGCTGCAACTGCTGCAATTGACGGCCCTGTATTCCAGCCTGCCGATGACGCTCACCGAGACGGTGCGCGACGACTTGCAGAAGCTGCGCCTCATCACTTCCAAGACCACGGTGAACGCCGTGGACATGGCTCCGGTGATTGGCGAATGGAAGGGCGCAGGCGACCCGGTGATGATGTTCTTCGGCCGCCGTGGCACGCCTACTTTCCTCGACTTCTACAGCAACCAGCAGGGCAACTACAACGTGTTCGTGGCGGGTGTGTCCGGTTCGGGCAAGTCCGTGACCATGAACGAAGTCGTTTCGGCCTATCGCGGCATCGGTGCGCGGGTGTGGGTGATCGACGTGGGCCGCAGCTATCAGAACCTGATCCGGCTCCAAAAGGGCACCTTCCTCGAATTCACGCCGAGCACCAAGCTGTGCATCAACCCGTTCACATGGGTGGGCACTGACGACGAGCTGGATTTCAAGGCCGAAATGCGGATGCTCAAGCCGATGATCGGCCGCATGGCGTCACCCAATGCGCCACTGACGGAATTCCAGTACGCGCTGATCGGGGAGGCGATTACCGCTGTCTGGCAGGACTACGGCCAGGACACCAACCCGACCCGCATCCGCGACTATCTGTTGAGCAACATCAAGAACGAGTCGGGCAGCACCGAGCGCGTGGCCTACGAGCTGGCCAAGCAGCTCGCGCCGTTCACCAAGGATGGCGTCTATGGCGACTTCTTCAATGGCCGCGCCAACATCAGCCTGGATGCTGACATGGTGGGTCTGGAGCTGGAAGAACTGAAGAACGCGCCCGAGCTGCGCCGCGTGGTGCTGTTCGTGCTGACCTCGCGCATTGCCCACGACATGTACCTGACCCGCGACCGCAAGAAGCTGTGTCTGGTCGATGAGGCGTGGCAGCTCCTGGGGGCTGACAAGGAAACCGCCGAGTTCATCGAGGAAGGCTACCGCCGCGCCCGGAAGTACAACGGAATTTTCTGCGTGGGTACGCAGGGCATCGAGGACGCTTACAAGAACGATGCGGCCCAGGCGGCCTACAACAACGCCGACTGGAAGATTCTGCTGCGCCAAGACCGCAAGAACCTGGAAAAGCTGATCGAGGACGGCATGGTGAATTTCTCGCCGGCCGTGAAGCGGATGCTGCTGTCGTTGCGTACCGAGCGCGGCCGCTTCAGCGAAATGCTCATTTCCTCGCCTAACGGCGATTCTGTGGTGCGTCACATCCCCGATCCGTTCTCCCTGCTGATGGCTTCGACCAACGCGCAGGACTTCAACGAATGCAACGCGCTGCTGGAGCAGGGCCATTCCACGATGGAAGCCCTGGAAATCATGCTGGCCCGCCGTACCCCTCAAGAACAACTGTCCCCGCGCCGGAGGAAAGATGACTACTGAACCGACCACCAACCCAACCCCCGAGACGCCAGCGCCGACCGAGGCCGCAGCGCCGGCCGCCGACCGGATGCGTTACGTGATCCCGGCCGTGCTGTCCACCTTGCTCACTCTGGTGGCGCTCGCGCCAGTGGCCTACGTCATCAACCGCAACATGCCGGCGCGCGTGGCGACCGTGGATTTGCAGGTGCTGGTGGAGGAAGACCAGAAGCGCACCCTGGACGTGATCGGCAAGGGCGGCGACGTGACGGACGAGCAGCGCGCCGTGGCGCAGAAGCTGACCATCGACTTTGCCAAGAAGCTGTCCGCGACCGTGGATGCGCTGGGGCAAGAGTGCAACTGCGTGATCGTCAACAAGGCGGCGCTGCTGGGCGGCGTGACCATCGACTACACGGATCAAGTCCGGGCGAGGATGAAGTGATGAAGGCGAAGCGCATCTACTGGACGGTTTGCGCGGGTGTGTTCGCCGTGGGTGCGCTGGCCGCCGCCACTACCCCTTGGCTGGATTACACCTTCAACCTGACCAACAGCCTGCCCGGCACCCTCTACGTGATCCACAAGGGTGGGGAGGTGAAGAAGGGCGAGCTGATCGCCTACCGCTGGCATGGCGGGGCGACCTATCCCGCTGGCACCACCTTCATCAAGCGCGTGGCCGGTGTGGCTGGCGACACGGTTAAACGGGCCGGCAGCGCGTTTTGGGTGAATGACCAATACATCGGCACCGCCAAGCCCTTCTCGAAGGCTGGCGTGCCTCTCCAGCCCGCGCAGGATGGGGTTATCGGGGCAGGGGAGTATTTCGTTTCGACGCCCAACCCGAACAGCCTGGACTCGCGCTATGCGCTGACCGGCAACGTGAAGCAGGCCGAAGTCATCGGGAGGGCCTATGAAATTTTCTAAGCTGATCGCAGCCCTGTTGATCGCCTCGATCCTGCCCACCGCGAACGCCGCGAGCTTGGGCAGCATCGGGCCGACCTACCCGATTGGGGAGGAAAGCGCGCTCGACATGATTATGAAGAAGCTGCGCGAAAAGGAGCGCAGCGGCGAGCTGAAGCGGTTGCAGGAAGAAGCCATCCGCCGCTCGATGGGCAGCATCAAGAACATGAAGCCGGTGGATGGCATCACCACCGTGCGCGCCCGTGCGCAGCGGTTCATCGACCCCACCGTGACCTACACCAAGCCGGTGACGACCGACGACGGCCGCATCGTTGTGCCGGCCGGAACGAAGATCAATCCGCTGGACATGACCAGCCTCACGAAGACGCTGGTTTTCTTCGACGGCCGCGACCCCGAGCAGCGCGAAGCCGTGGGCCGCTTGGTGGCCAAGGGGGGGCAGCTCAAGGTGAAGCCGATCCTTGTTGCCGGCTCTTGGCTTGACCTCACCAAAGCCTGGAAGACCCAAGTTTTCTACGACCAGAAGGGCACCCTTTCCAAGCGGTTCGGCATCACGGCCGTGCCGGCTGTGATTCGTCAGCAAGGAAAGATGCTGGTGCTCGATGAGATTCCCGCGAAGGAGCTGCAATGAAACGCTGGCTTGTAATGGCTTTCATGGTGCTCGCGGCGACTTTCGCGCGCGAAAGTATGGCCGGCGTGTGCCAGGGCAAGTTTGCCAACCCGATCACCGATATTTGCTGGAGCTGCCTGTTCCCGCTCACGCTGGGCGGTACGCCGATCATGACGATGGGCCAGGAGGATACCGGCAACCCTGACGGCTTCCTTTGCACCTGCACCAACCCGCTGCGCATCGGGATCAAGACCGGCTTTTGGGAACCGGCGCGCCGCGTGGACGTGACCCGCACGCCGTACTGCTTTGTCTCGCTGGGCGGCATCAAGCTCGATCCCGGTATCCGCGCCCCGGAAGGCGAGATCCGTTTGCAGCAGGACAACACCAAGCAATCGAACTATCAGGTTCATTGGTACGCCGATCCGATCCTGTATTGGCTGGAGGTGATCCTGGACAACCCGTGTCTGGAAACGGGTTCCTTCGACGTGGCCTACATCACCGAAGTCGATCCGACGTGGAACGACGACGAGTTGACGATGTTGCTGAACCCGGAAACCTTCCTGTTCGGCAATCCCATCGCGCAGGCCGCGTGTGCCGGCGACTGCGTACTGTCCTCGGCGGGGTTCGGCAGTAACGCGCTTTTCTGGTGCGCGGGCTGCCAAGGCTCGATCTACCCCTTCAACGGCCATGTGCAGGCTCACGTCTCGCACGTTCAAGCCAGCTCGCTCCTGGTGCAACGCATGACGGCAAAGCTGCACCGCGAATTCCTGATGTGGGGCACCTCGGGCGCTGACGGCTTGTGTGGCATCTATCCCGAGCCGGTGATGGACAAGACCCAATACAAGTACCAGATGCTCTACCCGATCCCGCAGACGGAAAAGATCAACGGCCGCTGCTGCCAACCCTATGGCCGCACGACCGCGATTTGGGGCGCTGGCAAGAGCTACCCGTATGCCGGCGAAGACTTCGCCTACATGATTTTCCGAAAGAAAAACTGCTGCCTGGGAGTGGGATTCTGATGAACAAGAAAACTGTCATCGGGCTGATGCTGCTGGCCGCTTTCGCACGCGAAAGCGTGGCGCAGAGCACGCCGTCTGCATCCCAGCTCGAACAAGAACGCCAACGCATCGAGCTTGAACGCAAGCAGATGTTCGACCCGAACAACCCCGCATCGAAGGCCAAGAAAGGCGCTATGCCCAACGCGGCCGACATCGACCGGGAAATGCGCCGCGTGGATCGTGAGCGCAAGCAGATGTTCGACCCGAACAACCCCGCGACCAAGAACGCGGCCAACGTGTTCCCCAACGTGCCGACACCCGAGCGCGCCGGGATCGACATCGAGGCGCTGGCCAAGCAGTACGAACAAAAGGCCCAGGCCCGGAAGATGGACGACCTGATGATTTTCGCCAGCTTCACGATGCCGGCCGAATCGCTCAAGCGCATCGTCAGCCAAGCCAACCGGGTGGGTGCGTCCGTGGTGCTGCGTGGCTTCAAAAACAACTCCTTGAAGGACACGGCGCTGGCCATCAAGGAGCTGGGCGAGCAGGGCGGCAATGTGCTGGTAAATCCCAACGCCTTCACCAAGTACAAGATCAAGGCCGTGCCCACGATGGTGCTGGCCAAGGCCGCCACCATCGACCAAGTGGATAACGAGGGCTGCGCCCTCCCTGACAACTTCGTGGCCGTGGCCGGCGATGTTTCGCTGGACTACGCCCTGGACGAGATTGTGCGCCGCGCCCCGCAGTTTGAGGCCGTGGCGGCTCGCTACCTTCGCCAGATCAGGGGGAACCAATGAAGCGCGCTCTTACCATCGTGGCCATGCTCGCCGCTGCCGGCGTGGCCAGCGCCCAAACCATCACCACGCCGGCCGACGCCTTCAATGCCGGCAAGGATTTCGCCAACACCGGCAAGGGTGTGGCCGGGGGCAAGATCAATGGCACAACCGGCTCCAACGTGCTGCCGTACTACGGCACCACAGCACCCGAGACTGCCAACTTCCAGGAGGGCCGCAACCTGATCGGCGGGGCGGGAACGAACAAGCAGATTCAGTGCGAGACATACCGGGCACCCAACGCCTTCCAGCAGCAGGAATGCGATGCGGTGAACTTCATGAGCAAGAACCCGACGCAACGGCCGAAGTTCACCATCGACAAGCAGACCGATCCGATCCTGACCGGCTCCAAGGGCGTCATCAACAACCCCGGCAGCATCCCCGGCGCATCGACCCAACAGTGCCGCGTGGAGCGCGTGAAGAACCCGGCGACCTACATCACCGAGACTTGCACGGAAACGCAGACGCTTGAAAACCTGTCCTGCAAACGCGTGCTCAAGGTGGCGTGCGACCCCGAGCGCGACGGCTGCGACCAGGGCGGTATCGTCCCGAATAGCTGGGCCGGCGACATGTCCACCAGCTTCACCCCGGACGGGGCCGGAAACTACATCCTCCAGTTCGGCACCATCGCGGACAACTATTGGGGTGGCTGGGGAGCGGTGTATGACCGCAACCTCACCTTTGAAATCCGCGACGTGGGCCTGATTACCCGCTTCGCCCTGACCCGCGCCGCGTTCGACGACTGGCTGATGGTCAAGGTGAACGGCAACCTCGTTTATGTCGGCCCGCGTGGCGGCGACCGGCTGGAAATCTATTCGCCGCCTCCGGTATTCCAGTCGAGCAGCACGCGCGTATGCCAACAGTCCTATGACGATTGGGGTACGTCCTGGATTTGTTACGACAAGCCGAGCGGCTGGGGATGGGGCGACGGCGGTTATAGCAACCAGACCTCCTACCAGAGCTGCACGGCGGTTGCGGGTGGCTGGAACTGCACGGCCAGCGACTACCGCACCGGCATGGTTCAGTACTGCGCGACCTGCTTCAGCGGCCCGGAGCTTTCAACGAGCTGGAACTTCGGCCTGAACATCGACGTGAAGCCTTACCTCAAGAACGGCTCCAACACGATCTTCATGCGGACGATTGTTGCCGGTGGCGGGGAGGGCGCTATTCAGCTCACGACGCGCCAACTGTGCCCCCGCAACTGCTATGACCAATGGGACAACAGCCAGTGCGCTCCCCTGGAACAGAGGGCTCAATGATGATGAAGAAGATTCTTGCCGCATTGGCTTTAGTCGCCAGCTTCAGCGCCTTCGCTTCGCCCGACTGCCAGAAGACGGGCACGGTATGCACGGCCCCTAATCAGACGCGCAACGTGTCGGGCCTGTCCGTCTTCCGCGAGTGCTGGGAGTACCAGGACACCTATCAATGTCGCAGCCAGAACATGACCAATGACTGCCAGCCGCTGCGAGATAAGGGGTGCTCACAGATCGGATCGTCATGCGTGGAGCGCGACGACGCCGGCACCTGCGTGATGTACGAGCAGAAATACAACTGCCCGGACAAGCCGGAAACCTACACCGAGAAAACCGTGTGCGATCAAAGCGCCTTCTGCCAGAACGGCGGGGCAGGGTGCTTTGATACCAGCTCGCCGCCCGATAAGGACTTCGGCCAAGCGGCCGTGATGATGGAGGCTGCCCGCGAGGCTGGCGTGTACGGCATCGACCCCAACAAGGTTGAAATCTTCAAGGGCTACATGGAGGAATGCAGCATCAAGGTCTTGGGCGGCTCCACGCTCAAGAGCTGCTGCAAGTCGGCCGGTGGTGGCGCTGCTTTCAGCAACTACGCGCTCCTGGGTGCGGGCATGAAGGCGGCGGGCGAAGCGGGCCGCGAATCCATCGTGCTGGGTTCCAAGTATATGTACGACTCGCTCTATGGCCAGCTCGATAGCTCGCTGGTGGACAAGGGCCTTGGTGCGATGAATAGCTGGGCATCCGGCCTGGGTGACGGTGTTTTCAACCCGCAATTCGGGTTCTACGGGTTCACCTTCGAGTTCACCTTTGCCAACGGCTTCCAGTTCGTCGGCTTCGACCCGTACAGCTTCGCCTTGTCCGTGGCAATCATGCTGGTGCAGGAATGGTTGAGCTGCGATTCCGCCGAGCAGGTCATGGCCATGAAGCGCGGCCAAAACCTGTGCGTCCACATCGAGACGTATTGCAGCAAGAAGGTGCTCAAGGTCTGCGTAGAGAAGAAGGAACGCCACTGCTGCTTTAACTCCAAGCTGGCCAAGATCATCAATCGCCAAGGCCGCGCGCAACTCGGGATGCCGATGAATAGCTGCGGCGGCTTCAACCAGGCGCAGCTTCAAGCCCTCGATTTCTCCCGGATTGATCTGTCCGAGTTCATCGCGGACATCGTGCCCAAGGATGTGCCGGCATCAACCATGAGCAACCGGGTGCAGCAGACCGTCAACCAAAAAGTTCAGAGCTACTACGACCAATGAAAACTCTCTCTATCGCCCTCGTTTTGCTGGCCTGCTCGACTTTCGCGCGCGAAAGCCTCGCTGGGCCAACCGTTTATACCCGGCAACACGACGTGCTGGCCGCCGCGATCCGCAACGGCAACTCCAGCGGCGTCATGGAAGGGGAGGTGGCCGAGCACTTCACGCGCCAATTCCGCTCGACCGGGCCGCTGCTGGTGACTGCGAAGGTCATCAAGTCTTTTAGTCGCGCCGACTGCAAGCGCCTTGAAATGGTGTTCACCAAGAAGGACGTGGATACCCCGCAAGGGCGCACCGACGCGATCTTGAAGACTCAGCTCAACTACTGCCTCGACGGCACCCCGCCAATTTCCGTGGAGTAAGGCCATGAAGCGAGTCATTCCTTTTGCATTGGTGCTGACGTGTTCCGTAGCGATTGCTGGAGCGCCCGTTACTGACCTTATGGCTGATCCGCTGTTCATGGCCAAGGTGGCCAGCTATCACGGGATGACTCCCATGCGTCTGGCCAATCAGTCCGAGGATCGCGTTCGTCAAATGGTGCTCGATTACCTCGAATCACAACAAGCAAAGCCGACGAAGAAAGCTGCGACGCATGGGGGTGGCGCGGTGATGAAGGCAAATGATGAGGTGCGCCAATGATGAAGCGAAGCCTTCTCCTGCTGTCCCTGCTGTCCGGTTATGCCAATGCGCAGTCACTGGATTACCCCTCTGTTTGGCAATGCGATGCGAACAAGCCCAACTGGTACTGCGACATGGACGAGGCCAAGCCTCAACCCGTGCAGCCGACGCCGGCGCCGGCACGGCCGCAGAGCAGCCGCAAGGCCGACCAGCCCAAACGCATCGAGTTGAAGGACATCAAGACCGCCGAGCAACTGCGGCAAGAGCTGAAGCGTCGGGAGGACGTGGCGGTGATGAATCCCACCGACCAGAACATGAAGGACTACCTGGAGCTTTGGCAGATGACGCAGGACAAGGGGGCTGTCTTCGCTGACAACTGGCGGCGCGTGGTGTGGCAGAACCCCAGCCTCGACTACGCCCAAAAGCGCCCGGTCAATAACTCCGCGATCAAGATTTACGACGAGAGCCGCATTCAGAACGAGGAACAGCAACTGAAGATGCTGGCCAAGGAGCACGGCCTGATCTTCTTCTTCCGCAGCGACTGCCCGTACTGCCACGCGATGGCTCCGACGCTCAAGATGCTTTCGGACAAGTACGGCATCGAGGTGCTGGGCGTCTCCGTGGATGGCATGGGCCTGCCCGAGTTCCCGAATCCCCGCGACGGCCGCGCTCAAGCGGCGGCCTGGGGGATCGAGCGCGTGCCGGCATTGTTTATCGGCTCGAAGCAAACCGGCGACCGTGCGCCCATCGGCTTCGGAATGATGGCCCTGACCGAAATCGTCAATCGCATCTTTGTCCTCACCGGCACCAAGCCCGGCGAAAACTTCTAAGGAGCTGCCCATGCTACTGAAAAAAGTAACGGCGCTGGTGACGGCATTTGCTTTCACCACCTCTACCTACGCCATGAACATGCAGGAGCTTTTCGACTCCGTGAATGCTCAGGGCAACGTCAGCAACCCGGCTGTGCTGCAAGGCCAGACGATGAACCTCTACACGGGGGGGAGTCTGTTCATGCGGATGCCCAAGCGCACCTATCAACTCGCCACGGTGACGCCTCCGAGCTGGAATGCCGGGTGCGGCGGCATTGACCTGTTTGCAGGTGGCTTCTCGTTCATCAACAAAGAGCAGTTTGTGGCCATGTTGCGCAACATCGGCTCGAACGCCCTGGGCTACGGCTTCAAGCTGGCGATCCAGAACCTGTGCCCGACCTGCGACAACGTGATGCAGGCACTGCAAGCCACCGCCCAAGCAGCCAATCGCCTCAACATGGATTCCTGCGAGGCGGCCAAGGGGATTGTCAATGCTGCCGTGCCCGACACCTGGACGCGCGGCAAGCAGAACGCGGCCAAGAACTTCGGTGTGGACACCAATATTTTCGAGAACATCACCGACGCTTGGACGAACGTGATGAACAGCGAAAGCCGGGCCAACCAAACGGTGAACTCGGTGGCCAACGCGAGGCCCGAGGCGAAAGACCAGCTCCCGACCGGCAACGTGGTTTGGAAGGCGCTCAAGAAGCTCGATGGCATCACCGACGAGCAACGCATGATCCTGATGTCGATGATCGGCAGCATGATCTTCCCGACCGGCGACACCCCACAACTGCCAATCCCGCTGCTGCGCAAGGAAATCACGGTGGAGGCTCTGGTGGGTGCGCGTACTACCTCCGACACCATCACGGTGCCGATCTGGCGTTGCGACACGACCAGCGCGGACGGTTGCTTGAGTCCGACCGAGGACGAAGTGACCACCAAGAGCTTCAAGACGATGGTGCGGGAGAAGATGGAAAAAATCTCCGACAAGATCGCCAACCGTTCGGCACATGACGACATGGCGGCCACCATCGGCTTCCTGAACGCCACCGATCTGCCCATCTACAAGATGCTGGCCGTGACGACGACCCTCAACAACACCTCGATGGCCGATGCGCTGATTGGCCGCTACCAAGAGCTGATCGCCGCCAAATACGCCGAGGTTTACATCCAGCGTGCCGTCACCGACCTGCGCGGCGCAATGGCGAAGTTCTCCGCCGCAGCCGACGCTACCCAGGCCGCCGAGCTGGGCAAGATGAAGCCCGAGCTGGAGGAAATTTCGCGCGCAGCAAAGCAGGTGCTGGCCACTGCCTACTCGCAGACCATCAGCACCTACAACATCGCCCAGGAGGTGCAGTACATGGAGCGTGCGCTCAATGCCAACCTGTCGCAGACGCTGCGTAACTCGCTCGCCTTCGGCAAGAGCCTGCGCTAAGGGAGGGATGCCGTGGACATCGAAATTCAAACCTACTGGAACGTAGAAACGCTCTACTACGTCTTCAACGCCGTGGCCTCGATGATGGCCGGCGCTGGCTTCGCTGGCTTGCTGAAGCTGGTTTTCCTGTTCGCCATTGCAATCGGCATGTTCGGCTACATGAACAAGCAGCTCGAAATGGCGAAGTGGTTTATCCACGCCCTGGCTTTCGTGACGGTGCTGAATCTGCCGATCGCGCGCGTTGCCTTGACCGACAAGACCGGGCTGGAGCCGCCTCGCGTGGTCGATAACGTCCCCTTTGCCCTGGCCGTCACTGCGCAAACGACAAATCTGGTGTTCGGCGCACTGACCAACACCTATGAAACGGTCTTCGGTGTGCCTGAAGACTTGGGCTTGCAAAAAGGGGATGTGGGCTTCGGGCACCGCATCCTGAAGCAAGTGAATAACGCGACGATCCGCGACCCCAGCTTGCGCTCCGACCTGATGCAGTTCATCAAGGAATGCACGCTGTACGACGTGAAAGACGGTGAAATCACCCCGCAGCAGATTGTGGGTGGCACCGATACCTGGAACGTGATTTTCAACAACACGAGTCCGGCCCGCTTCGTCACCTACAACACCCTGACGAATGCGCCGACCACCGATACCTGCACCAATGTTGCGGCCATCCTGAAGGAGAAGGTCAACGACGCCGTAACGGCTGGCCAAGCCTTCTACGGCAAGCAGGCTTTCACTCGGGCAAGCAGTGATGCCATCGCTACCAGCATGTTCGTTTCGACGGTGGGCACGTCCTACGACTGGATTCTGAATAACTCCAGCAACGCCTCCGACGCGATGAAGCAGGCGATGTTCAACAACATCTGGAAGGAGGCCGGCACCGAGCTGCCGGCGCTGCTGAACGATCCTGCGCGGGTGGCCGAGGTTAATGCCCTGGCCGGCGCTGCCCAGGCGGCACGGCAAGCTGACGGCTCCAACAGCACGTTGAGCCTGCTGGCCCAAGAGACGCTGCCCCACATGCGCAACTGGATCGAGGCAATCATCTACGGCCTATTCCCGGTTGTTGTGGTGCTGATGGTTGTCAGCTCGACCGAGGGTGCAAAGAAGATCATCGCGGGCTACATGATGTCGCTGGCCTGGATCGGCCTGTGGCCAATCTTGTTCGCCGTCATCAACCACCTGTCGCTCATGCACTTGCGCTACAAGGCGCGCGCGCTGGAGCTGGCGGCCGGTGTGCCGTTCCAGCTCACCGATGCTTTCGACGCCACGCTGACCAACGAGCAGGCGGCCATCGGCTACATGGTTGTCCTGGTGCCATTCATCGCCGGGGCCATCATCAAGCTGGGGCAGGGCGGTTTCATGGGTGTTGCCGACCGGATGATGACCGGCTTTGCCTCTGCCGGCGCAGCGGTGGGCGCAAGCAATGCCAGCGGCAATGTCAGCATGGGCCAAGCTGGACTTGATACCGCATCGGTCAACACGACCTCGATGAACAAGTACGACAGCAACATCGGCCTGCAAGGCGGCGGGGCAACCATCGGCCGAGGCAATGGCTCGACGGCCACAATGGCCGCGAACGGCGCGGTTGCCTTGCAGCAGCTCCAAAACCGGATGCTGACGCAGATGAACATGGATCACCGACTGGAAGCCGGCCGAAACCAGGAAGCGCATCGTACCGACATCACTTCGACCGGGGATCAACTGGCGCGCCGGCACGGCGACAGCTCAAGCCTCACGGACGTGAAGGGGCACGATACAACCCGTGGCCAATACCAGAACACGGGCGTGGTGGCGGCTCGCGGGAGCGAGGGCGGGTATGGCGGCCAGCACTCCACTGGCCAGAACTTGGATCGCAACTTCCGGGAGGGTTCGCACTTCCGTACTGCGGCCGGTGCCAATGACCAACTCCACATGAATTTGGGTGTTGGCCGTGGGAACCCCAGCGGCGGCGGTGCTCCTGGTGCGGGTGGCGCGGGTGGCGCGCCTGATCCGCGCGAGGAAAAGCGTATTGCTGACGCCATGAAGCAGGGCGGCGCGAACCAGCAACAGATCGACCAGGCGCTGAAGAACTACCGTGGCGGCAAGGGCGGTGCCCAGCCTTCGGGCAGCCTCATCAACGCGGGCCTGGGCTACAACGGCGCGAAGACCTACACCGCCGAGCACGGCCGGGATCGGGGCGTGGATACGGTTCATGGCAACCAGGAGGCCGCGCGCACCGAGCGCACGTTTGCTGAACGCGGCTCCCGCACCGAGCAGGCCGGGACGGGCAATCAATCGGCCCAAAACGACCGCCACGGCCGCGATGCCGCCCTTACGAACGTGGATGAGGTTTCCCGCGTGCGTGATGTCTCTGATCGTCGTGAATTCGGTACTGGCGACCGCGCCAACCGTAGCGACAGCAACAGCTTCACGACTCACAAGGATCTGATGGCCGATCCGTATCTGTTCGAGAAGGTGGCCGCGCGCAATGGCATGACCGCCATGCGTTTCGCCAACCAATCCGAAGACCGGATCATGGACATGGTGCAGGACTACGTGAGCGAGAAGGGCATGGTTCAACAAGCTACCACCATGCCGCAGCAGACTTTCGCAGGCGAAAAACTGCCGACCACGAAGGGCGAGCTGGAGAAGCAATCCGCCAAGGATCGCGCCGGCATCCCGCAGGACATCCAGGGCGTCCACAAGAAGAAGGTGGCACAGACCGGCTACGGCGGAACCGCTCCGCTCAAGGTCGATACCTCTGCGCCTCCGATCATTGCGGAATCCAGAGGGGACGTACAGGGCCAGCTCGACCCGAAGAACAAGGGCAGCATCCCCGCGCGTGCCGGGGCCTTGGACGAGAACGTGAATGCCTGGGCCAGCCCGGACAAGGCTGTTGGCGCTGGGCGGGCCAACCCCGCAGCCGTCAACGAGGACAACATGATCCGCGACGGCAAGGACACCGTTCAGAAGGCTTGGGACAAGCTGACTGGCGGCGACGGTACGGCAGACGGCGAAAAGCTGAACGACAACATGAAGCGGGAAACAGCCGCCTCGGTTCAGATCAACAACGGCAGCAAGTAAAGGGAAAGGGGGCTTTGCCCCCTTTCAAGAATTGCCGCCCGTGTAGTTATCGCCCCAGGGTAAATGATGAACAACACAAGACTTGCCGGTAAATGGATTAACGCCTGCTGCGCTATTTGGCGCGCCAGTGCCGGGCCATTTCGACATTCCCTTGAATCCATCGCTTAACCACCATGCAAGCCAGAATGGAATCCAGAAAATCAATCCGCCGCCGAGCATTGGAATGTAGTCGGCAAGGAAATTACCACCGAATGCCGAAAGTGCGGCAGCGGCCGGCAATGGAAGCCAGAGCATCCAGCGCCTTCGAGAGAACAGCATTTTTGTCAGTCGCATCATTATTGTTCCTCAATAACCAGCATCACGTAGGTGGCCGTGTTTTTGTCGTCTTGCATATGCACGACACGGAAGCCTTTTTCGTAAATCTGCTTGATCGTCACCTTGCCGATGTGTTCGCACTGCAACACCGAGTCGCCACCACGGAAGGGGCCGATGCAGACACCGCCACGCTTCGCGCTGGCCGCTTGGGCGCTGGCGTTGGTCATGCCTACAAGTGCTGCCACGATGAAAGCAGCGTAAAGCATCTTTTTCATTACAACTCTCCTTCCAAATTGGATAAAATTTGCGCATCTTGTCTATTGACAAAATACGCCCAAAACCCTTACGGTGCAAGGGGATGAGCCAGATATTCAAGACTGTTTCCGCAGCGTGTGGCCATGTGTCGCGTGCTGTCTTCGTGAAAGCAGCGCGGCGGCTGGGTCTTTCGTCCGAATCTTACCGCATCGCTGATGAAGTGTTCCTCAAAGGCTACCGGCAGGCAACCGTCGCGCGCCACGTCGGCGTCTCGCGTCAACGGGTGCATTCAGTGTGCCGGGAGCTGCTGGAAGAAATCAATAACCAACTTTCCCCTGAAAGGGCAACCGATGAAAAAACTTCTCCTGATTCTCATTACCACGGCCACCTTGGGCGGATGTGCTTCGCAACAGCCTCTCAGCATGAGAAATGACTGGCGCGCGGGCACCGATCAAACGCCGTATCGCTCGATCCCAACAGCTTTAATCTGTGACGACTGCAATTTGCAATGATCCCGTCTCACTGGTTCAGACGGATCATTCTGATCGTCTTCATCATGGAGGTTGCTGGCGGCATTTTGTGGGTAACTGGCAGGTTATCCACGAATCCAGCCGCCAAGCCAATGACTCAGGCCCTCGGTAGCCTGATATTCCTGTTCGGCTTTTATGCCAGCGCGCCATTATCGGCGCGCTTCCTTGCTCCGCGACCGTCGCGGGATGCTGCGCTTCAAGAGCGTTTGGCAAGGATAGTGGCAACCATCCCTGATAGTCGCCCCGTCTTCCTGTATGACCATGCCGACAAGGAAGCCAACACTGTGGGGCTGCTGCCGAGTCATTCGCGCATCTACGTGACAACCGGCCTGCTGGCCAGCATGAGCGACGACGGTATGCGGGGCGTGATCGCCCATGAAAACGCCCATGTTCATGAGCGCCACATCTTCGCCACGTTCACCTATGCCTGCTGCTTTGCTGTGAGCAGCCACCTCCTGGACAACAACAACTTTTTCTTTGCCGCCTTCCTCCTGTTCCTGGGGATTCGCCGGTATTGCGAGTACCGGGCGGATGCCGGCGCTGCGCAGTCCGTAGGGCGCGGAACGATGTTGACGGCGCTGCGCGAGCTGGCCGTGTTGTACCCCTCGAAATCCTGGGTTCGCTGGTTCTCGTTCGCCAATGCCTACCCGACCTTGGCCATGCGGATGCGGGCCGTGGAAACCGGGCGCAAGGCCCTTCTGTGAGATGAGCATGGATGCCTTCTACCTGCAATGGATCGGCTGCGCGTTTGGGGTGCTGGGGGCCTTGATGCTGGCCCTCAATAACCGCTTGTCCGGCTGGGGCTTCGTGTCTTTCCTGGCCTCGAATGTCTGCTGGATCGGCTTCGGCGTCATGACCGACGCGCCGGGCCTGATCTTCATGCAAGTGGCTTTCACTGCCACCAGCCTGCTAGGCATTTATAGGTGGATGCTGGCCAAGCCCGACTTTCGCGCGCGAAAGTCGATGGAGTGAGTCATGCGGCCATCCTACTGCATCAGTTTCTACTTCGTGTTCATTACCCTAGTTGTTGGGTGCTGTATTGCCGTGCTTTGGTTTGTGCGGGAGTCGGGGCTTGTGGAGCTGTTCCACGTAGCGGCCGCTGTTGTGTTCATGGCCGGTGCTTTGGCGATTTACCACGCAATGGAATGGTTTGCGCGCCTGCCCGAGTTCAATTCTGAACGGGGGCGCGAATGAAGAAAAAGTACCACACGATCACCGACATCGTAGGCACGGTTTACTGCGAGCAAAAGGTGGTTTTCGACCGTGAGCGTGGGGATGCCCGGCCGCTGGAGGTTCGGGCGAAGGCCGCTGCCGGCACCTTCGAGCACCTACGGTTTCAGGTCGAAGGGCAGACGCGCGCAGCGATTGATCGGCGCTGTTTCATTGCCACCGCGATCTACGGGCCTGACGCCCCTGAAACGGACTTTCTCCGGGCGTGGCGCGACCGCGTGCTGATGCCGACAACGACAGGGCGCTTTTTCGTCCAAGCCTACTACGCCATTTCGCCGGCATTGGTGCCGCTACTGTGCCGGAGCCGAGGTGCTGCCAGTGCCGTGCGTGCCGCACTGAATGCCCTGCTGGCCACGCTGGGGATGCCGCGATGAGCAACTTGCCGAGCTACATCCTTTTCGGGCTGGCCCTGGCCCTGGCCGTCTGGACTTTCATGGTCTGGCGGGGATTCACTCAGAACTGGCTTCCCTCCGAACTTGCGGCCGGCAAGGTTGCTCAGGTGGAGCGCAATCTGTTCATCAATGCGCCGTTTCCCGTGGTGGGCCGGCCCGATCAGGTGTATCGGCTCCCCGATGGGCTGCATGTCCCTCTCGAAAACAAGAACCGCGATGCCCACCGCGTCTATGAGACGGACATTGCGCAACTCTCTTTGCAAGCGTGGCTGCTTCGCCTGAACGGACTCGAAACCGCGCCCTTTGGCTTCGTGGCCATCAACAACCGGAAAACCCGCGAGCGCCGCGCCATCCCCCGATGGCCACCCAAATTCCCCCGCCTATGGCCACCTCAAACTCCCCCACCTGAACTGATCGGGGATAGGGGTTAAACGCCGGCGCCGTCGGCACCTGTTGGCAGGACATTGATCCGGTCTTCCTCGAGGGAAGGCCAAGGAGTGAATGTCTTGAAGTCCAACCAACGCGCCACCATAGAGACACTGCTGGAGCGCAATACATCGCAACGCGAGATCGCCCGCATCACGGGCATCGACCGCAAGACGGTCAGGAGCTATCACCAACGCTGGCTGGAGCAACTGCAGTCAAATTCCCCCGGGGTGGCCACCGGCTCGGCCCAGCAAATTCCCCCACCCTGGCCACCGGCTGCTGTGCCGGTGGCCACCTCCCTGTGCGAACCCTGGCGCGAGTTCATCGAAGCCCAGTTGCGTCTGAAGCGCAACGCCATGGCCATCTTCCAGGACCTGGTCGACCAGCACGGATTTACTGGTCAGTACAACTCGGTCAAACGCTTCTGTGCAAAGCTGCGCCACAAGGAGCCCGAGCAGTTCGACCGCCTGTCCTTTCTGCCTGGGGAGGAGATGCAGGTGGACTACGGCGAGGGCGCGCCCACCCGCGTGCCGGGCAGCGAGCGGTACCGCAAGCCCCGCCTGTTCGTGGCCACGCTGCGCTACTCGCGCGCCAGTTTCCGCTGCGTGGTCTGGAAGTCCAGCCAGCAAATCTGGGCCGAGTTGCACGAGCAGGCTCTGCGGTACTTCGGTGGCTGCCCGCAGTACGTGGTTCTGGACAATCTGAAGGAAGGCGTCTTCAAGCCCGACCTGTACGAGCCCGAACTCAACAAAGTCTACGCCGCCACCCTGGCGCACTATGGCGTGGTGGCCGACCCGGCGCGGGTGCGAGACCCCAACCGCAAGGGCACGGTGGAGCATGCCATTGGCCACACCCAGGCCACGGCCTTGAAGGGCCGGCGCTTTGAGTCCATCGAGGCCCAGAACGAGTTCCTGGCGCACTGGGAGAAGAGCTGGGCAGCCAAGCGCATCCACGGCACCGAGCGGCGCCAGGTGCAGGCCATGTTCGAGGAGGAGCGCAGCCACCTCAAACCTCTGCCGCTCCTGGGCATGCAGTATTTCGAGGAGGCGGTGCGCACCGTCTGCGACGACAGCTGCGTGCGGGTGGATCACAGCAGCTACGCCGCTCGCCCGGCGAACATCGGCTCCAAGGTGCTGGTGCGCATCTATGCCCAGCGCATCGAGATCCGCGATCTGCAAACCGGCGCCTTGCTGCGCACCCACGCCAAGGCCGAGCGGCCCGGCACGGTGGTGCTGCCCATGGAGGAGCGGGTATTCAATCCTTCGCGCGAGACCCGTCTGATCCTGCGTCAGGCTGGCGAGATCGGTGAGCACGCCAAACGGCTGTGTGAGCTGCTCTTTGCCATCGAGGGTCGGGTGGGCCAGCGCAAGCTCTGGGGCATCGTCAGCCTGGCCAGGCGATACCCAGCGCACTGCGTCGACACCGCCTGCGCACAGGCCCTGGAGCAGGGGATTTACAGCTACAAGCGCGTGCTGGCTTTGACCGAGGCCATCTTTGCCCAGGCGCTCAACGCCATCGAGACCCAGTCCAGCGGTGCGCCCGCCGGCGGCGGGCGCACGCTGACCCAGCAGCACGAGCTCATCCGCGACGCCGATGAGTACGCCGATCTGTTCGCGCACGCTGCGGCCGTCACAGCCACGAGCACGCTCGAGTCCGCCACGGCGAACACCACCACCAACAACACCAACAACGCACCTGGAATTCAGCCATGAACATGATCGAGATCGAACGCGCGCTGCGCGAGCTGCGTCTGTCCGGCATTGCCGAGACCCTGTCCACCCGCGTGATGCAGGCCCAGGCCGCGCAGGAGCCCTTCCTGGAGACCTTTGGGGCCATGCTGCAAGACGAACTGGACCGCCGGCGCTCGCGTCTGACCGAGCGCCGCTTCAAGCGCTCGGGCCTGGATGAGCGGCCCTCGCTGGCTGACTTCGACTGGCGTTTCAACCCGAAGCTGCCGCGCAGCGCCTGCTTCGAGTTGCATACCCTGAAGTTCATCGGCGAGGGCGCCAATGCGCTGATCATCGGCAAGCCCGGTACCGGCAAGAGCCATGTGGCCAAGGCCGTGGCCTACCAGGCCACGCTGCAGGGATACGACGCGCGTTACCTGGAAGCCGACACCGAGTTTGCTCGCTACGCGTTGGCCAGCGACTCAGAGCGCACCGAGCTGCTCAAGGACTGGGTCTCACCGGACCTGATCATCCTCGATGACCTGTTCCTGGCCAGACGCATCAGCGAGCACGCAGCCGAGGTGCTGCAGGCCATCGTGCACCAGCGCTACAAGCTGCGCCGCTCCATCGTCATCACATCCAACCGCGTGGTGCAGGACTGGGGCAAATATCTGGGCGACGCCACCATGGCCACCACCATCCTGGACCGCCTCATGCACCGCTGCGCAATGCTGGAGTTCGAGGGCAAGAGCTACCGCCTCAAGGAGGCTGCCGCACGCATCGCCATCACACCCGAGTCGTCATAATCTGGTCGTCCTGCCTGGGGGAATTTGGGGTGGCCAAGGGTGGGGGAATTTGACCTGGCCATCGGGGCGCCATCCGCGTGGAACTGCGCGACGACGCCTATTGCGAGCAGTTGGTGGCCCGGTACATCGACATCACCGAGCGCCGCGCCAAAGCCCGCCGAAGCCGGGGCCGGAAGTGCAACACATGCGGGCACCGTTCCGAATGCTTTTCTCTCAACCCTTAACCAACAACATGGAGATTCCACCAATGACTATCCCTGACCGCGAACTGCGCCTGATGGAAACCTTCGTCGGGCTTCTCAGCGACCATCAAAAGGACTTCGAGGGCTTCGTGCGCGACGTGGAGAACGTCCGCTACTGCCATACCCCCATCGACGGCCAGCAGATCAATCGTTGCGAGTACGCGCTGCGCAACATGGAGATTCGCCTGCTGACCATCCACAACTGCATCCAGGCCGGCAAGTTCGACGCTGACACGCTCGATGCGCTGGTTCAGACCAAACACGCCTGGGCGAGCATGAAGAACCGAGTGGATAGCTACCTGGGCGAAATCCACCAGATCATCAGCCAGACATCCGCCGCGTTGCGGCCGGTGCGAGACAGTTTGGTGGCTGCGTGATCGCCCTGCCCTTCCTATTGACGTTATCGCGCTAAACGCCTAGTGCCAGTAGGAGTTTTTTGATAAACTTGCTTTCATCGTGAAAGCACAATAACGGCAACTGAATACTGGTACTGGACTCCCGCATGGACAACTTACCGATGGACGCGCTGCTGACGCAGATATGGCAAATGGTTTCTCCCTATGTGGGTGGGGCATGGGCTGCGCTGCAACGCATCTTCGCTGAAACCCCTACCCCGCTGCTGATCGGCATTGTCGTTGGCTTGTTGCTCGCGCGCGTGTTGCGCGGCGTGTTGATCGTGGCGGGCTTGGCGGCTGTGGTGTTTGTTGCCGTGCGGGTGTTCGGCATTGCCGTGCCCGGCTTGGGCTGACTGGGGGCAAACATGGAAGACAAGAACCCGTATGAACTCGATACCGGCCCGGTGGCTACGCCCCATCCGGCCGACGTGCGCCGGGCGCAGTTTGCCCAAGCCAATGCTTCTCTGGCCCTGGAGGGAATGCCGGTGGACGCTGCCGACCTTGCCATTCAGGAGGCAGTCATTGCCGGCACCCTGACCCCTGACGAGGCTGTGGCCAAGTACCTCGAACGTGCGCGAGGGGCCGCCCAATGAGCGAGCAGGAAGACTACACCTACCCCGGCACGCACGTTCTCAAGAACAAGGCAGACATCCGCGACCTCGCGGCGCTGCAACGCTTTGAGCGCGGCGCAACGGCTGTTCGCATCCAGGAGCTGCGCGAAAACCCGGTACGGGGCGAGTACGACTTGGCCCACCTTCAGGCGATCCACAAGCAGGTTTTCCGGGATGTGTACGAGTGGGCCGGCGAAGTGCGCAAGGTGGATATTGCAAAGGGGCCTGCCGGCGACCGAACCCTGTTCACCTTCAAGGAAGACATCCCGCAGAAGGCGCAGGAAATCCAATCCGCGATCAAGGAAGCCAACTATCTGCGCGGGATGGACAAGGAGCAGTTCAGCGGGAAGATGGCCGAGGTCTATGCCGGCGTGAACGAAATGCACCCCTTCCGCGAAGGGAACGGCCGCACGACGCGCGAATTCATCGGGCAGCTCGCCAAGGATGCGGGCTATCAGCTCGATTACTCCAAGGTCGATAAGCAGACATGGAACGAGGCCGCCAAGGAGTCCGCGCGCGGCAACCTGGAGCCAGCGCGCGAAGTTTTCTACGAAATCACGACCGTGGAGCGGGCGGTGGCCTTCGACAAACTGGCCACGCGCGAAGCTCTGGCCAAGCATCCCGAGCTGGATGGTGCCTACAAGATGCTGCACGACGCCCACCGTGCCGGGCAGGACGCCGCTTACCTGCGGGCAGAAATTTCCAAGGAGCTGCACAGCGGCCGGCTAGTGGGCGATGGCGTGACGCTGGACGAGTCCAAGCGCGTCATCGACCACGCCGCAGCCTATCGCGGGCTGATGGTGCGGGACGCCGAACGGCTTGGCGGGCAGTTCAAGGGCGAAGTGGTGGCGGTTTCATCGCACCACGCGATGCTCCAAGTGGGCGACATGATCGCCGTGCGCTACGAACGCGCCAATCTGGATCGTGACCTTGCCGTGGGCGAGCGCGTGACGATCCAGTACGACAAGGCGCGCAGCCAAGTCTATGAGCAGGGCAAGGAGCCGGCGCGGGATCGTGGCGGCAAAGACATGCAGATGGAGCGCGAGCGCGTGCCGACGCCGCGCTGACTTTCGCGCGCGAAAGACCGACGGAGAAGAACATGAATCGAGAAACGCTTGAGCTGCTGGTTTTTGTGGGGATGTGCTTTGCCGCGTCCTACCTGTTGATGCGCGAGTTTCGTGCCTACCTGGATGCCGTCTTCAGCCGTTCCCCCGGCGAGCCGTGGGCCGATGTCTGGAAACGCGCCCATGCCGAGCACGACCTGAACCGTAAGGCCCAGCTCGAAATGTTCGGCTCCAAGTGGGCGACCGTAGGGGGCCGCTTGCTTGTGGTGGGGCTTGTCATCGCTGGGGTGTGGTTTCTGGCTTTCGTCCCCGTTGCGGCCGTGCTGCTGGCTGTCTATCTGGCGTGGGGGTTGTACGCCACCCGCAGCCTTGGCTTGACGGCCAACGACGTGTATGCGCGCCTGCTGAAACGCGACCGCATCACCTACCGCCTGCTGCACGCGGCCCTGTGGCCGCTCCATGCAACCCAAGCCAAAAACCAATCCGGTAATCAGTGAGGAATCCACGACCATGACCAACCAACTTTTCAGCCGTGCCGGCGTCCGCTACGAGGTGGCGCTGGATGTCCTGGGGGCCATCATCGCCCACCACTCCGAAGCCATTGCCGCCGAACGCGAAAAGGCTACCCCTGACGAGGCCGTGATTGCGGCCGCTCAGAAAGCGAAGGACGAGCTGCGCACGATCCGCGAAGACCTCGATCCGAATGCTGACGAGGCCATCGAGCGCGTCATCACTCAGTACGGCCAACAGGCCCGCGACCTTTACCAATAAGGCAGGAGGGCAGACAAATGGCTGGGGAGGTTTCCAAGTACGCAATGGAGAGCGCCTACAAGGATGTAGAGCGCGATGCACTGGCAAGAACGACGGCGCAGGAGAATCCGAAGGCGATCCTGTTGGGCGGCCAACCAGGATCGGGCAAATCGGCGCTGGCCGCCGAAGCGATCCGCGAGCTGCGCGCCAACGGCGGCGCTGTGGTGATCGACGCCGACCGGATGCGCGAGGAAAACCCGCGCTACAAGCAGCTTTCGCGCGAAGACCCCCAGCACGCCGCCGACCGAACGCAGAAAGAGGCCGGCGAATGGGCTACCCGCCTCACGTTGGCCGCCGTGGAGAACCGCCGCAATCTGGTGGTGGACGGCACGATGCGCAGCCCGGAGAACATCCGGGACTTGACCACTCGCCTGAAGGAACAGGGTTACGAGGTGGAGGCCCGAGTGTTGGCCGTCAACCCGGAAACCTCAGTGACCCGCGCACGGCTGCGCTTCGAGGAACAGGTGGCCGAGCGCGGCACCGGGCGATTCGTCAACAAGGAACAGCACGACAACGCCTACAACGGCATGGTGGAGTCAGTGCGCGCCTTGGAGCGCGACAAGCTCACCGACTCGGTGCGCGTCTATGACGCCAATCAACAGCAAATCTACGAGAACAGCCAAGAGCGCGGAGAGTGGAAGCGGCGAGCAGCAGCGGTTGAGGTGTTGGAGCAGGAACGCGGGCGCGCTTGGACGCACGCCGAGCGGCGCGATTACGTGTCCGCCCTGGACGACATCAATACGCTGGCCAAGCAGCGGGAGGGTGTGCGCGACAACGTGACCTACACCGTGGGCACCGTGGCCAAGAACGATGCGAAGGACTACAGCAACGTCAATGAAGCCGCCAGGGCCTTCCGGGATGCCAAGGCTGAAGACCAGCCCTATGTGATCCGCACCGAGCGCCTTCCCAATGGCCGGGAGTCGGCCTCGACGCCGGGGCAGACCACGTACACCGAGAAAGATGGTGTGCGGGAGTATGGCAAGTACATCGGGGGCAACGACGAGGCCCTAAAGCGGGCCTACGCTGATGCCTTGCGGCCGGAACAGGAGCGCACCGCGCGGCCGGTGCTGGCCGACCGTGACGAGCTGGCGGCCAAGCTCGAAGCGGCTCGAAACGACTTGGCCCGCTTCGAGCAGACCCCAGCCTATCAGCGCGCCCAGGCATTCGACCAGCTCACCAAGCGCGAGGCGCTGGAGCGCCACCCGGAGCTGGACGGGGCCTACAAGCAGCTTCACGACATCAAGCAGAGCTGGACACCTCAGACCAGTCAAGGCCAGCGGGAAACCAGCTACTTCAATGCGCGTGCCGAGCTGTCCGAGCAGCTTCACCGGGGCCGCGTCCCGGAGGGCAGTGTCACCGTGGATGAGTCGCGGCGCGTGATCGACATGGCCGCCAGTCACCGGGGCTTGGTGGTGCGGGATGCGCAAGAACTCAAGCAGGACGTGAAGGGCGAAGTGGTGGCCACCTCATCGCATCACGCCCTGGTGAAGATGTCCGACATGGTGGCTGTGCGCTACGAGAAGGACGGACTAGATCGGGATGTCCGTGTGGGCGAGAAAGTGACGATCCAGCACGGCAACGAAAAGAGTCAGGTGTACGAGCAGGGCAAGGAGCCGGCGCGGGAGAACGCGCGGGACGTGGGCCGGGACATGGGCCGGTAAGAAAGGGAGAAAAACATGGCGATCTACCAGATTGGCGGGCAATCCATTCATTCCGACGACCCAGGCTTGCCCGAGCTGCTGGCCCGCATCTACAGCTCGCGGGAGCGGCCGTTGTGCCTGTGTCGCACCCCCGGCATTGAAATGTACGTGGCCAAAGTTGATGAAAAGTACCTCATCAAACGGATGCCCAATTCTGGTAGCGGCCACGCCCCGGCCTGCGATTCCTACGAGCCGCCGCCCGAGCTGTCCGGGCTTGGCCAAGTCATTGGCTCCGCGATCCAGGAGAACCCCGACGAAGGCACCACGGCGCTGAAGTTCGACTTCGCATTGTCCAAGGGCGCGAGCCGATCCGCGCCGGCACCGAGCGGCAAGGAGACGGATAGCGTCAAGACCGATGGCAACAAGCTGACCCTGCGCGGCACCCTGCATTACCTGTGGGAAGAAGCAGGTTTCAACCGCTGGGCACCGACGATGGCCGGCAAGCGCAGTTGGTACGTGATCCGCAAGTACCTGCTGCAAGCAGCCGAGGACAAGACGGCAAAAGGCGCGAGCTTGGCCGGAATGCTCTACATGCCCGAATCGTTCAACGCCGAGAAGAAGAACGAAATCACCCAGCGGCGACTCGCGCAGATGATGCGAATCGCCACACCCGAGAAGGGCACACGGCGCTTGATGCTTGTGGTGGGGGAAGTGAAGGAACTGGCTCAGTCACGCTACGGGCACAAGATCGTCCTCAAACACCTGCCCGATTGCCACTTCATGATGAACGACGACATCTACAAGCGGCTGCTCAAGAGGTTCGAGGTGGAGCTGGGCCTGTGGGATGCCTTGGAGGGCACCCACCTGATGATGATCGGCACGTTCAGCATCGGCGCTACCGGCGTAGCCTCGCTGGAGGAAGTCGCGTTGATGTGCGTGACCGAGAACTGGATTCCCTTTGAAAGCACCTTCGAGAAGATGGTGCTCGATGCGCTGACGCAGCAGAACCGGCGATTCATGAAAGGGATGCGGTACAACCTGCCTTC
Source organism: Cupriavidus basilensis (assembly GCF_008801925.2). Classification (NCBI taxonomy): domain Bacteria; kingdom Pseudomonadati; phylum Pseudomonadota; class Betaproteobacteria; order Burkholderiales; family Burkholderiaceae; genus Cupriavidus; species Cupriavidus basilensis. Next base: position 59,011 of record NZ_CP062808.1, read on the forward strand.
CACGCGGCCGCTGGCCTGCGCGGTGGCTTCGGATACCGAGCCGGAGCCGACCGCCATGTACGTGGTTCCGCCTGGGGCCAGTGAAGACTATGCGGCCGCCGTCGATGAATTGATTGCGGAAAGCAAGCTCCCTTCATGGAAGTGGGTGGCTGGCGAGGCTCCTATGCCGGCGCTGCCCGAGCTGCCGGAGCACGGCCGATGATGGGCGCCCTACTCCGCTTCGTCGGCATTCGCCCGACCGTCGCCCCGACTTTCGCGCGCGAAAGTCTGCCGGTGAATCCCCGCGCGCCACGCTGGGCGCTTCAGCGTGCGCCCCGTGGCCCCGTCCTGATGCTGGACATCGACGGGGTTCTGCACCCTGGCCAGTCTGGCACGCTGATTTACCTGCCCCTGCTGGAAACGTGGCTGCGAGCGCATCCCGATGTTGATGTGGTGATTTCATCCAACTGGCGCGAGACACACACGCTGGATGAGCTGCGCAACTTCTTCTCCATAGAGCTGCGCGAGCGCGTTATCGGCTGCACGCCCGTTTTGCCTGATTGCACCAGGCTGGACGAGATCCTTTGCGTTGTCCGCGAGTACGGCGTCACCCAATGGGCCGCCCTCGATGACCGCGTGCAGGAATTTCCAGATACACGCCGGCTGGTGGCCACCGAGTACCTGGACGGACTTACCGGGGAGTCGCTGCTTCAGCTCACCCGCGTGATGTGGGCAGCGCCGTGAAGGTGTGGAACACCCTCCTTTGCCTGTTTGGCATCCATTCGCCGCTGTCCACGCCCATCTATTCGAGCTGGGACGGCACCCAAGTACATGAACGGCGCTGCGCCCGTTGCGGCAAGGTGCTGGGTCATATCCTCAACTGACGACACACGGAGATTTCCATGAACCGACAAGACCTGATCGACGCCATTGCTGAAGACACCGAAGCATCCAAGGCGGCCACCACGCGCTTTCTCGATAGCCTCATCACCATCGTGCAGAACGAGGTGGCCAAGGGTGGCGCGGTGAAGCTCACCGGCTTTGGCACTTTCGAGAAAGCAGCCGTCGCCGCGCGCACCGGGCGCAACCCGAAGACCGGCGCGCCGATCAAGATTCCCTCGACCCATAAGCCGAAATTCACGCCTGGGGCCACGTTCAAGGACTTGGTGAAGGACTGAACCATGAGCAAACATCCCGACTTGAACGGAACCGCGCTTGCGCTGCTGCGCGCGCTCGACCGTGGCGAAGTGCGGGGCATTCGGGTGCTTTCGGAGCGCGCGGCGGGCCGCCCATTGTGCGGCGCTGTCGATCTGGACGTGATGCGCGAGTACCTGGGTGAAACCCGCCACCTTATCGACCGCGGCTATCTGTCGCGCAAGCCTGCCGGCACTTCCATCAGCCTGTCTCTGACGCGCAAGGGCCGGCGCGCACTCAATCCCAGCGCGTCGTTCTGGCCAGCGCCTGTGACTTGGGCGCTGGGGGCCTCGATGCTGGCCGCTGGCGTAACGGGATGCGCACCGATGCCTCCCGAGCAACCCCGTGCGCTCCTGATGGGCGCGCCAGTTCTCACCGGACTGGCCCAGGTGCGCGATCTGCAAACCGGCACCGACTACTTTGTGCCGTGCAATCCGTGTGCAGCACCAACGCCCAAGACTCCAATGCTGGGCAGCGCCGATGTTGCGCCCGAGGCGAACGGCAAGGCGGCAGCACGGCCGCAGCCTTCGATCTTGGCCAAGCTCGACGCCCACACTGTTGCTACGCTGGCCATGCCGGCCGAGGCGGATGCCATCCCAGCCGGCTCTGCCCAGCTCACCGACGACGTGCGCCCCGTGACGGTGGTTGCAGTCGGCCCGGCCACGGCCGCGCCAGTCGCTGTTACGGCCTCCCGTTCCTTGCGCTCGCTCCCGTTTTCCAGCTCCGTGGCAAATCTGAACGATGAGGCCAAGCGTAGCTTGTCCGAGCTGCTGCCGCTGGCCATGACGGCCGAGCGAGTCTTGATCCGTGGCCGCACCGATTCGACCGGCACCGTGGCCGGCAATCGCGCCTTAGCCATCGCACGGGCTGCGACTGTGCGCGCCGCGTTTGCCAGCGGTGGCGTTGACCCCCGCAAGCTGAAAGTCTCCTACTGCGTGACCTGTTTTGTCGCCTCGAATGACACCGAGGCGGGGCGCAGTGCAAACCGGCGAGTAGAGGTTGAGCTGGTGATGCCGTCCGTAACCAAGTGAGGGGAAGCAATGCCGCGATTCCTAAATACGAGTGCTACAAATTACTTCCTTGAAGAACTAATCAAAACGGCAAAGGATCGCCTGATTCTTATCAGTCCGTTTCTGAAACTGAACGACCGAATCAAAGAGCTTTTGGCAGACAAAGATCGGCTCAAGATCGACGTGCGGATTGTTTACGGGAAAAGCGAACTCCAACCCGAAGAAATCCATTGGCTTCAAGGCTTGTCTTATGTGCGGACGAGCTTTTGCAAGAATCTACATGCAAAGTGTTACCTCAACGAGGAAACCTGCATCATCACCAGCCTGAACCTCTATGAGTTTAGTCAGGTTAACAATAATGAAATGGGGGTGCTGCTGACTCGGGCCGACGACGCCGCTGTGTACCGTGAGGCGTATGAGGAAGCCTTGCGCATCATTCGGATAAGTGACGAAGTGCGCATTTCCCTGGAGCGCGTGAATGCCGATGGTGATGATAGCGACACGAGTGAAACCGATGGTAAGCACGGAAAACTAACCACTTCCAAGCTGGCCAAGAAGCTGGGGATGAAGACGGATTTGCTGCTATCCGCCCTCACGGATGCCGGCTATCTCTCTTGCGTTGATGGCAAACACTCCCTGACCGATAAGGGGTTAGGGGTAGGCGGCGAATTCATCCCGAAGTCTCGCTTCGGAGCGTACTTTCTGTGGCCGGATGGCCTCCAGTTGCCATAGGCGAGGTGTTGCGTGTTTTTGTTCAAACTAGCCCTTGTTGGGTGCGTTTTCGCTTCGGGATATTTCATCGGCCGGTTTCGGCGCATGGGACTTGAAAACACTGGCGAGGGCGCTATCCGTGACCTGCTGACTCGACAGTTTCCCGGCGAGGAATTTCACCTCATGAACAACTTGACCCTGCCATGCAGCGACGGCACTACGCAGATCGACCATGTATTGTTGTCGCGGTATGGGGTGTTTGTCATCGAGACAAAGCATTACACAGGGTGGATATTTGCCAATGCTGATTCTGCGAAGTGGACACAGGTGATCTATCAAGTCCGCAATCAATTCCAAAACCCTATTCGCCAGAATTTCAAGCATGTCCAAGTAGTGCGCCGCCTTCTCGACTTCGTTCCCAATGAGCACATTCATTCGCTGGTTGTTTTTACGGGGGATGCTGAATTCAAAACCCCAAAACCGGACGGCGTTTTTTCTCCGCTGGGGCTTGTAAGCCATCTGCATGGCTTTGCTGAAGAAGTCTTGACGGTGGATCAACTTCATACAGCAGTGGGCCGCCTTGAATGCGCGCGCAGGCTGATTTCTGGCAAGACAGACACTGAACATCAACCTGAATCCGTGAGCCCAGGCGCACGCATGCTCGGGTTGGTCTGTTTTGTTGGGTCGTGCCCGTTCAATTTGACAGCCTGGGAGATGACATCACCCAACTCGATGGCACTGGATCGTCGGAATCGCGAGTTGGTGGGCGACTTGTTCGGGTTGGCGTGCAATTGCCCCACGCCGCAACCTCGCGGGCAGGCGATTTTTATGGATCCGTGAGTTTCGTGAGGCCGGTGATCGGCCAGCTGCGCTTAGCCGCAGGCAGCGAAGAGTTCTCCGTGCAGCCGCTGGAAGGCCTTGGCCGAGCGATCATTGGCGCCCAGTCCGAGGATGACGCGCCGGCCATGCTCGATGAGGCGCCCGGCGCGGTAGATGAGTTCCTGCATCACGGTCTTGATGCGCCGGCGCTTGGCCGCATGGCGTACCGGCGCATCGGGCCCCAGCAGTCCGGCCTGTCCCATCAGGCGAAGGATGTTCATGGCCAGCGCCGCGAGCTCGCACACCAGGTAATTGGTATCGAACTTGCCCGAGGGCAGCCGCTCCAGATCGAGGTCGGTCTTGAACTCGGAGTGGAACTGCTCGTGCGTGCCGTGGTCGGCGTACAGCGCGACGATGGCTTTAGCATCGAACTGTTTGGCGCTCAGGCTCGTGCTCCAGCCGTCCAGCGTGAGCTTGGGCTCGATCAGCAACTGGCCCTTCGCGTCGATGGTGCGTTCAGTCAGGCGCAGCACGCGGCGCAGTGGCCGCTCGATGCCTTCGATGTGCAGCGCCTCTTCCCACAGCGTCACGCGCTTGCCCGCGCGGGGATGCTCCCAGATCGTGGCGGTGTCACCATCAAGGCGCTCGGCCAGCGCCGCCACGTTGGTCGTGCGCGGGTTCCACTTGATCAGCCAGTCCAGTTGCGGCACGCCTGCAGCGTTATACGACTCCATCTCGCACACCAGCTCCGTGGAGTCGAAGCCAGAGTCCAGGCGTGCCAGGATCGGCGCCTTCGGACCCGCCGCGCTCAGGCGCTGCGCCATCGGGATCACCCGCTCGAAGTTGAATTGCGTCTCACGTGCCGAATGCTGCACGCCAGGGCGCAGCGCCAACTCCAGGCAGAACCCGTTCGAGCCCAGGTACGCGGCCAGCGGGCAGTAGCCATCGACGCCGGTGTAGGTGCGTCCTACGCCGTCCTTGGCGGTGCCGCCGTTGTCCATGGCGAACGTGTCGACATCCAGCGGCAGCCAGCCACAAGGCAAGACGCCATAGTCGACCCGCGTGCTGTCCAGCAGCTTCTCGATCAGCGTCGCCAGGAAGTCAAACAGCTCGTCCGCGCGCGTGTCCATGCGCTGGCGCAGCGTCGGGCTGGAGGGCAACAGCTGGATGCCCAGCGCCTGCTTGAAGAAGGCATCGCCGCGGAAGTTCTCAATCGCATCGAAGTCGCTCTTGCCCTGCACCAGCAGGCCCAGGTAGCTGCGCAGGATGTCGCTGTTGGCAACGCCATTTCTCACGGGCAAGGCGGCATCGAGTCGCTTGAACACTGGCGCGAGTCGATTCAGGTGATGTCCGACCAGCGCCAGACCGGCTACCGGGGTGAGGTCGTAGTCGAGCTGCTTGACGATGAAGGGGCGCATTGGAAGAACTCAGGTACTGCGTTTGCAACAGGCCCATCAACGCCCCACACCTGTCTCGCGTTTACCAAACTACCTCAAATCGAACGCACCCGCAGGGTGAGGCACTTTCACTCTTGGGCTCACGGATTCAGGTTCTTCAGCGACTGCAATGAAGTAACGCAGATGTCGTAGTTGCATAATCACCCAGGCCCAAGGCTTGATCTGCGCGCGACGCAAATCGTGTTGCAGGTTCACCGCTTCCAGCAGTGGCGTGGTTTCGGCCTTGGCGGGTCATATCCCGAAGCAAGGTTGCTTAGGCTACTGGGTGGCAGGTGGTGACTGGGTGACATCATCGTCCTTGACCTCCTCGATGCGCACCGCGCAGCACGCGGATTTTTTGGCAGTGGGCGTTTGCGCTACTTCCAACTCAGGCACCTTTTCGATGCGCGGCGCGCAGCAAGCGGACTTTTTTGCGGCGGGCATTCGTGCTACTTCCGTCTCCGGCACCTCTTCGATACGCACCGCGCAGCAATCCGATTCGTCCTGCTTGCCAAGCAAACGCGCGATAAAGCCTTTTTTCTCTGACATGGTCTTTCTCCTTCAAATGAACAACAGATTGGCGACGTACCCCACGCTGATAGCGACCGTGAAAATGGTCAGCACGAACACTGCCACCAGTCGGGGCCGGAAGATCGTGTTGAGCAGCGTGACTTCGGGAAGGCTGGCACCTGCGCCAGCGATGATCAGCGCCGCTACCGCGCCGATGCTCATGCCTTGGGACTGCAAGGCCATGCCAATCGGAATCAGGGTTTCAGCGCGGATGTATAGCGGCACACCGATAGCAGCGGCCACGGGAATTGCGAACGGGTTGTCGGCACCTGCCATAGTGGCGATCCACTCGCCGGGTACCACGCCATAAATTAGCGCGCCAATGCCCGCGCCGATCAGCAGGTAGGGCAAGGAAGTCTTGAACAAAGCAAAGGCCGCGCTGCCAGCTCGGCGCAGGCGCGATTTGAAGTCGGTCGGCCCTGCAATTTCGCTCTCGCCCACCACACGCACCTTCTTTACGTCGCGCTCCAGGCCAAAGAGCTGCCAGACCGCGCCCACTGCCACCGCCAGCACAAAGGACGCGGCGCCATAGAAGACGGTGAACTTCCAGCCGAACAACGTGACCAGTAAGCCCAGGATCACCGGATTGAGGATGGGCGAGGAAACTAGAAAGGACATGGTGGCGCCAAATGGCGCACCGGCGTTGAGCAAGCCGACCGTGACCGGAATGGTCGAGCAGGAGCAAAACGGCGTGACTGCCCCCAGCCCGGCACCGACGATGTTGCCACGCAGGCCGCGCCCGGTTAGCAGGCGCTGCACAGTGCTGGCCGGTACATATTCCTGCATCATCGCCACCAAGAAACTGACGACGAAGAAGAGTGCGATCAGCTCGGCGCTGAGCATGGCGAAGAATTGCAGAGTCTCGGTGAGTGTGTTCAGATTCATTATGTGTTCCAGTTCAATGCATAGATGGTCAATGCTTATGATCAAAAAAAATCGCCATTACTGACGAGTGATGTGCGCAGCCACCTCCATCCAAGCATCTACTGCCACCGTGAAGGCTTCGCGGCCCTTGTCGGTCAGCGTGTAGACCTTGCGCCCACGACCGGCCACAGTTTCAGTATGCGCAGTGACATAGCCGCCTTGCTCGAACTCGCGCAACACCGGGTAGATGGTGCCTTCGGTGGGAGAGCAACAACCTTGGGTTGAGCACTCCACTTCACGTACGATCTCATAGCCGTGCATGGGCCGCTTTTGCAGCACGCTCAGGATGAAGAACTTGGACAGGCTCATCTTGATGATGCCGCTCCAATACAACCGGTCGGTATAGTCCACCGGTGTGCGCTCTACGGTCTTGAGGGAAGTCGTCGATTTAACCATGAGCGTAACTATATACCTTGTCCATCAAGGTATCAAGCGGCAACCGAAAAATCCCCTCCTGGGGCGGTGCCTGGCCGGATGGAGGGCGCTCGCATGAGTCTGTGACCACAAGTGAAGCATCCGAGCCACGGCACACATGACAAATTCAGTCTTTAGCCGACAGACGGGCCGCGCTGGCGACCGAGTTCCCAGGAGGCATGCCCGCTGCGGACTGTGGCAGCCAGGGATTGGCCCAGTCGCTGTTCGATGACGGGCTTCCAAGGCACGAGCGTGAAACCCAAGCCGTCGTCCAGCATGGCGAAGCGCCCGCTGGCGAGCATGATGGAGCGCCGGTAGATGCCAGCCACGCGCTGCCCGTCGGCTACCGGGCGATGCTCCAGGCCAGTTTCCGCTGCTATGTCCTTGGCGGCCTGTGCCAGTTCCCGGTTGCGCAGCGTGCCCAGCAGGTTGCGGGCGAGGATGACGCGCTGGCCGCGTCGTTGGGCCAGCCCCTGTTCTTCGAGGAAGTCGGCACGCTGCTGCATGGCCTGTTTGGCGTCGCCGCCAAAGCCCAGGTCGCCCAGGCCCGAGCCACCGCCGATCAACTGTTGGTCGAGCCAGGTGGCCCCGATCACGCGGGCCTGCCGCTCGATGGGCAGGTGGGATTTCAGCTCCACGGCCACGCCGCCCAGGCGCTGCGCGTCGTACTGGCGGCCACGCTCGGCCAGGTCGTCCGGCACCTTCCATAGCCCTTCGGCGACGCGCTCCACGATGCCGGCCCGGCGCAGGGCTTCCAGCCGCCGGACATGCGCCGCGACAACTTCCTGCGGGTCGCGCCCGTCCTTGGCACGGCCCTGTTCGATTGCCAGGTGGTGATCGGCGCGGTACAGGCCATTGCTCGCCAGCGCGGCGATGTTTTTGTCGGCCGCACGCACGTCGGCCGAACCCTTCACTTCCACCACCGCGCCTGTGGGATAGTTCGCCAGCTCGTCGCGGGCATTCAGCGCGACGTAGTGGGCCTTGCCGTCCGTGCCGTCGATGACCAGATAGCCCCGGTCGTGCAGTTCGTCGGCCAGCCCTTTCGCGGCCACGCGGCCAAGGATGGTTCTGCCATCGTCGCCCGGCTCGAACACTGCCAGCTCGCGCGGCTGCCCGCTCATGGCCCGCTGCATCGTGCGGATAATGTCGCCACGCTCGCCCAGGGCACGCAGGGTCTTTTCCGCATCGGCATGAATGGCCCAGGTGCCGGGCTGCGTCTCGTCGGCCAGGCCCAGACGCTGCAAGCGTTGCAGGCGGCCGATCAGCAGCAGGCGTTGGCGTTGCAAGTTCGGCTCGCTGAAGCGTTCGATCTGCACCCGGCCATCCTCGCTGGCTTCGCGCAGCAAGGTGCGATCCAGGCTTGTCCACCGTGCCTGTTCCACCTCGCGCCCCAAGGTCTGCTGGATCTCCAACTCGGTGCGCTGCCCCAGCCATTCGGTCGCCAGTTCGGCGGCACGATGGCGGAAGCCGTGGGCAATGTAGTCACCCGCGATGATGAGGTCTTTGCCGGTGTCGTCGCGTCCGCGCACGATCAGGTGGGTGTGCGGGTTGTCAGTGTTCCAGTGATCGACCGCTACCCAATCCAGCCGCGTGCCCAGGTCGGCTTCCATGCGGTTCACCAGATGGCGGGTATAGGTGCGCAGGTCGTCCAGTTCCGCGCCGTCTTCCGGGGAAACGATGAAGCGGAAATGGTGCCGGTCGTCGGTGCAGCGTTCCTTGAAGGCATCCAGGTCGGCTTCGTCGGCCTGCGGCCCGTAGGCCCGGCCCGGTTCGCCATCACGGCCCGCGCCGTCGCGTTCGACATAGCGCAGGTGCTTGGCGAGAGACTGTGGGCTGGCCCGCTGGTGATTGACCAGCAGCGTCTTGATGGTCACGCGCCGCGACATGGGCGTTAGCTTCGCCCCGGCGAAGCGCGCTGCCGTGTGGCCGCGCCCCAGGCGCGAGCCGGGACGCTGGCCGGTGCCAGCCGCCCCAGGACGGCGCACCGCCGACTTGCCGCTGCTGGCTTTGCCGGCCTGCTTGAGCACTTTGGAAACAAAGCTCTGCCCCTGGCCCTTGCCCCGGTTCTTCGGGGCGCTTGGGCGCCCGCGGAAATCGTCGTCGCGGCGGTCGGTCATGGCCGTTCTCCCTGCAAGCTCTGGCGTGTCCAGTCGTGCGAAGCACGCGGACATGCCTGCATTGGCGCAACCTTCGCGCCGAACACGGCACGGCGGCGAAGCCGCTGCGTGCCGTGTTCCCCCCATGTGCAGACTGGCTTTCGACGCGGCAAGGTGCCGAGTCCTTTTGTCTTGCCTTCCGCCTTTGCCTTCCGCTGTCGCTCCAGGCATCGGCGGCCCGGCGGCGCTGCTGCGTGAGCAGCCAGCGCACCGGCGAACGCGGCAATGGCCGCAGGCCGGGCGCGTTCGAGGCAAGACGCCTGCACGTTGGACGGCTGCGCCGAAGGCAGCGCGACGTGCGGTGCGAATGCACCGGCACGGCAGGCGCGAAGACACGGCAGCAGACGGCAGAACGACATGCCCGATGGCACGCCGGAGCGCAGCGAATCGGCGGCCATCATGGGCGTGTCTCCAGCCAGATCGGGCGTGCAACGCCGATCACGGCGGATGCGCTGACCGGGCCGAAATACCGGCTGTCGAACGATGCCGGATTGGTCACGCTCAACAGGAACAGCTCGCCCGGTTCGAGACGGCGGCAAAGCTGCAAGGATGGCAGCGGGCGGCCCAGCCGGTCGGCAGGCAGCGCGGCGGCCGCTGGCACGCCGTCGATGCGAACCTGACCGGCGACGATGCAAACGTGTTGCGGCGCGACCGCGCCCACGCGCTTGAGCAGCGGAACGCGGGTCGGCAGGTAGCCGCGCTGCGCAGCCAGCATGGCGGCCTCGGCGGGCAGCGGCACCAGCACGATGCTGTCCACGGACAGCGGACGTGGCAGCGAGGCGAACGGTTCGATGCGATACCAGCCGACCGCCACGCTGTCGGACGGGTTGTAGGTCAGGCGCGGTAGCGGCGACACGAAAGCCGCCCAGGCCAGCGCAGCGAGGCCGACGGCGGCGAAGCCTGCCAGCAAGATGCGAGCACGCAGGCGCGAGCGAGGACGCGACACGGGGCCGGTCGTGGAAATAGTAGTCATGGGAATGTCCTTCCGGCCAGCCAGCCGGCGTGCTGTTCTGCGGTGTATTCGGGCAGCGGTGAGCGCGCCGCGAGCCGGTTGGCGAGCGTGCGCCAGTACGCGGGCGACACGGCGGCGGGCGCGATACCAAGCGCCTCGATGCCGTCGATGCGTTCCAGCACCGCGCGCACGTTGGCATCCCCTTCGGCGTGCAGCAGCAGGCGCGCTCCCGGCTGCACGCCTGGGATGCGCTGCACGGCATCGAGCGGCGTGGCGGTCTGCATCACCATGAGCTGCCAGCGGATCGTGCCGTAATCGTTGGCCTGCCAGCGGATGCGGCAGAGCATCGTGCCCGGCAGGAACACGGCGCAGCGCCGCCAGCGGTCGAGCTGGAGCGTGCGCGCCGGTTCGCCGAAGCGCAGGTAGAGCTTGAAACGGGCCTCGATGTAGGCCAGCGCCACGCGCGTCAGCGGCACGTTGCCGGCCTGTCCGGCGAGTGTCGCAAGCGCAGGCAGCGGCGCAGCCGGTGCAGCGTTCGCGGCAGGCAAAGCGGATGCGTTCATGGTGTGTTCTCCGGCGGAAACTCCCGCTCCAGCAGGCCGCGCAGCAGGTCGGCCACGGTCACGCCTCGCGTGAAGGCCGACACCTTGATGCGCGCCCGCATGGCGGGCGTAATGTCGAGGGTCAGGCGCGCGGTGTAGAGGTCGCCTTTGCCCAGCGCATCGGCATCGCCCTGGCGAATCCACGCCTCGGCGTGCGGATTCGCGGGCGGACGTGCGCCGATGCCGACGCGCTTACCGCGTGGTGGCTGCCTCGCTGTCATGTCGGCCACCGCAGCAGTTCGTCCACCAGGGCTGTGATTTCGCGGGCGGCGGCGCTGTCGGGCGCTGTCTCGCGGGCGAGCCGGCCAGCGGCCACGCTGTCGGCGAACACGATGCGCTGACGCACTTCCGAGCGCAGCGCGGGCAGCGGCTGTTCGGCCAGCGATTGCCGCGCCTCGCGGCCGATGATGGTGGTGCTGACGCGCCGGTTGATGACGAAGGCCGCGCGCAGCGCAGGCCGGAACACCTGCGCCTCGCGGATCAGCGAAACCATTTCCGAGCAGGCCCAGAGGTCGTAGGGGCTGGGCTGCACCGGGATCAGCACGCGCTCGGCAGCCAGCAGCGCGGAGCGCGCCAAGGCGGCGATGCGCGGCGGGCCGTCGATGACGACGTGATCGGCCCGCCTGGCGAGTTCTGGCGCTTCCTGATGCAGCGTTTCGCGGGCAAGGCCCACGGCGCTGAACAGCCGTGGCAAGCCTTGCTGGCTTCTGCGCTGCGTCCAGTCCAGTGATGAACCCTGCGGGTCGGCATCGAGCAGGACGACATGCTGGCCGCGCAGCGCCAGTTCGCCCGCGATGTGGGTGGCGAGCGTGGTCTTGCCGACGCCGCCTTTCTGGTTGAGCAGAGCGAGGATCATGGCGTGGCCCTCCGTGTTGGGAAGCCGGCCTGTCCGTGCCGTTTGGTGGTTGTCCACCGAAACGGCGCGCTTCTACTAAGAGTTATGTATTTATTGTTAGGTAAGTTAGGGAACCTCTGCACTACCCCGCCCACTCGTTCGTGGCGACGAGTTCAGGGTCAATATCGTTTCGTAGGATGGGATCGAAACAGATGCTGAACGGTTCTTGGGCTCCAGCAAGCCCCTTCGTGGGCCCTCTGCAGCCTCATCCGGCCCCAGTGAGCCCACTGCGGGCGCACTTATCCCGTCGCAGCCAGCAAGGCTTTGCGCGCCAGCCACAGATTGACCAGCGCAAACAGGACGTTGAGCTGCGCGCCGTTCTTGGCCAAGCCTCGATAGGGCGTCTTGCGGTAGCCAAACTGGCATTTGAGTACCCGAAACGGATGCTCACCCTTGGCACGAATGCGCGCCTTGGTGCGTTCCAAGGCATCCATCACCTGGCCAAGAAAAGTGCGCTTGTCCAATGCCCGGCGCTTGCCCGGCCGCATGGCCACGTGCCAAGCGACTTGCTTGCCCTGGTTTTCCGCTCGCTTGTCCACTCCCTGATAGCCCGCATCGGCAAAGACGTCGGTCTCTTGCCCGTGCAAGAGCCGATGCGCCTGCGTCACATCCGAGACGTTGGCAGCGGTGGCCACCACCGTGTGTACCAGCCCTGTCTCGGCGTCGACCCCAACGTGCGCTTTCATGCCGAAGTACCACTGGTTGCCCTTCTTCGTCTGGTGCATCTCAGGGTCGCGCTCACGGCGGGCGTTCTTGGTCGAGCTGGGAGCAGCAATGAGCGTGGCATCCACGATGGTGCCGCTCTTGAGCATGAGGCCACGCTCGGTCAGGATGCGATTGACCGTCTCGAGGATACGCTGGCTCAGGCCGTGTTGCTCCAGCAGGTGGCGAAAGCGCAGGATGGTGCTCTCATCCGGCACGACATCCACCCCCAGGTCCAGACCAACAAAGCTCGCCAGCAGCGGCGTGTCGTACAAGGCTTCCTCCACCGCCGGGTCCGACAGACCAAACCACTGCTGCAAAAAATGAATCCTCAGCAGCTTCTCTACCGCAAACCTGAATCCGTGAGCCCAGGCGCACGCATGCTCGGGTTGGTCTGTTTTGTTGGGTCGTGCCCGTTCAATTTGACAGCCTGGGAGATGACATCACCCAACTCGATGGCACTGGATCGTCGGAATCGCGAGTTGGTGGGCGACTTGTTCGGGTTGGCGTGCAATTGCCCCACGCCGCAACCTCGCGGGCAGGCGATTTTTATGGATCCGTGAGTTTCGTGAGGCCGGTGATCGGCCAGCTGCGCTTAGCCGCAGGCAGCGAAGAGTTCTCCGTGCAGCCGCTGGAAGGCCTTGGCCGAGCGATCATTGGCGCCCAGTCCGAGGATGACGCGCCGGCCATGCTCGATGAGGCGCCCGGCGCGGTAGATGAGTTCCTGCATCACGGTCTTGATGCGCCGGCGCTTGGCCGCATGGCGTACCGGCGCATCGGGCCCCAGCAGTCCGGCCTGTCCCATCAGGCGAAGGATGTTCATGGCCAGCGCCGCGAGCTCGCACACCAGGTAATTGGTATCGAACTTGCCCGAGGGCAGCCGCTCCAGATCGAGGTCGGTCTTGAACTCGGAGTGGAACTGCTCGTGCGTGCCGTGGTCGGCGTACAGCGCGACGATGGCTTTAGCATCGAACTGTTTGGCGCTCAGGCTCGTGCTCCAGCCGTCCAGCGTGAGCTTGGGCTCGATCAGCAACTGGCCCTTCGCGTCGATGGTGCGTTCAGTCAGGCGCAGCACGCGGCGCAGTGGCCGCTCGATGCCTTCGATGTGCAGCGCCTCTTCCCACAGCGTCACGCGCTTGCCCGCGCGGGGATGCTCCCAGATCGTGGCGGTGTCACCATCAAGGCGCTCGGCCAGCGCCGCCACGTTGGTCGTGCGCGGGTTCCACTTGATCAGCCAGTCCAGTTGCGGCACGCCTGCAGCGTTATACGACTCCATCTCGCACACCAGCTCCGTGGAGTCGAAGCCAGAGTCCAGGCGTGCCAGGATCGGCGCCTTCGGACCCGCCGCGCTCAGGCGCTGCGCCATCGGGATCACCCGCTCGAAGTTGAATTGCGTCTCACGTGCCGAATGCTGCACGCCAGGGCGCAGCGCCAACTCCAGGCAGAACCCGTTCGAGCCCAGGTACGCGGCCAGCGGGCAGTAGCCATCGACGCCGGTGTAGGTGCGTCCTACGCCGTCCTTGGCGGTGCCGCCGTTGTCCATGGCGAACGTGTCGACATCCAGCGGCAGCCAGCCACAAGGCAAGACGCCATAGTCGACCCGCGTGCTGTCCAGCAGCTTCTCGATCAGCGTCGCCAGGAAGTCAAACAGCTCGTCCGCGCGCGTGTCCATGCGCTGGCGCAGCGTCGGGCTGGAGGGCAACAGCTGGATGCCCAGCGCCTGCTTGAAGAAGGCATCGCCGCGGAAGTTCTCAATCGCATCGAAGTCGCTCTTGCCCTGCACCAGCAGGCCCAGGTAGCTGCGCAGGATGTCGCTGTTGGCAACGCCATTTCTCACGGGCAAGGCGGCATCGAGTCGCTTGAACACTGGCGCGAGTCGATTCAGGTGATGTCCGACCAGCGCCAGACCGGCTACCGGGGTGAGGTCGTAGTCGAGCTGCTTGACGATGAAGGGGCGCATTGGAAGAACTCAGGTACTGCGTTTGCAACAGGCCCATCAACGCCCCACACCTGTCTCGCGTTTACCAAACTACCTCAAATCGAACGCACCCGCAGGGTGAGGCACTTTCACTCTTGGGCTCACGGATTCAGGATCAACGCTACCTGAATCAACGCTTCGGGGAGCTGTAGCCTTTCGCCCGCGAAAGAGCAACCCCTTCACAAAAACAAGGAGAAAACATGCGTCACCTTCCGCTTTACCTGCTTCTGGCCGCTGCGGCCGGCTGCGCCCTGCCGGCGCTGGCCAGTTCTGATGCGGTGCCAGTTGATGCACCGGCCGCTGTTGCGGCCGCTCCGGCCGCCGAGGTCAAGGTGGCCATCACCGGCCACATCGACTTGGCTGCTGATCGAGGGCGCAAGGTCTTCATCGAATTCCTGGCCAGTCCGAGGCTGACGGCCGCCGTGCGGGCCTCGCTGGCCTCCAGCGGCTTCGAGCTGGTGGACACCCGCGAACAGGCCGACGTGGTGTACGAGCTGGATGGTGCCTTCCAGGCACTGCGCCCCGCGACCCGGCGTACCGCCGAGTTTCGCGTGGGCGACTATGCCGAGAACCCCGCGCCCTTGGCCACCAAGAGCGGCCGGGGCGGCTCCGTGATGCTGTCGCTGAACCCCCTGGCCATGCTGGTCGGCACGATTGCATCCAATGTCGGGAATGCGACCGGCGCGCAGGACTCGGTGAACGCGGCCACGGCCGGCGACCCGGACGGCAAATGCATGTCGCGCTGCGAGACGTGGCGCTACCGTCAGCGCAATGTCGTCAACCTGACGCGCAAGGAAGGCGCCACGGAACAGAAGTGCTCCGTCCTCGCCACAACCGAGGATGCCGAGCTGGTGCCGGCGCGACTCATCCAGTCGTCCCTTGCGGGCTTGCAGGAGGCCGCTGGCTTGATTGTGGCCCTGGGCCTCTCCGCTGATCCTGCTTTGGCGAAATGAACGCGCCGGGCCTGTCACTGGCGGATCGCTTTTGGATCGCCCATCGCTGGGCCGCTTTCGGGCTGGGTGCGGTGTTCCTTATGGGTGTGATTGTCGCCGGCATCGCCGGGCGTATCCGGCCGCACTACGCTTGGGCCTATGCGCTCATGAGCAACTTGGCCTTTCTGGCATACGGCCTCGACAAGTCGGCGGCCGTTGCCGACCGTTGGCGCTGGTCTGAAAAGGCTTTGCACTGGATCGAGCTGCTATGCGGCTGGCCCGGTGCCTTGATTGGACAACATGCCTTCCGCCACAAGTCGCGGAAGGCTTCCTTTTTGTTTTTCACATGGCTGGCCAGCGCCGCGAACGCCGCTGTTTTCGCGCACTTAGCTGGCTTCTATCGTTGGAGTTGGCAATGAACGCTACTCGCGCCCTTGTGGCCCTGATGGCCTGCCTTGCCATTGGAACCTCGCACGCGCAGCAGCGCGAATACATCATCTACGATGGCCAGAGCTACCCTGGCGACCAGCTCGACGTTGCGGCCGCCTCTCCCGTGATGGTCAAGCCGGCGCAGCGCCTGGGTAACGGGGACTACTCCATCCCGCGCGCTGCGGACGGCCACTACTACATCGCCGGGGCCGTCAACGGCTTTCCCGTGGTCTTCATGGTGGACACCGGAGCGCGATTCACGACGCTGCCGGTCAAGCTGGCCCGCAATGCTGGTATCCGCGCCGGCCGCGCAACATCCTTTGACACGGCCGCAGGCCGTGAACGTGGTGGCATCACTGCGGCCAACACGGTGATCGTCGGCCCTTTCGCCGTTGAGGGTGCGGCTATCGCCGTCCTGGAGCGTCTTGCCGCTCCGCTGCTGGGGATGGACGTTCTCAACCGCTTCCAGATCGCCTATTCGGGCGGCTTCATGATCCTGCGAGGCGGCCGATGACGCCGGCAGCGGCGCGCGCGTGGGTTCGGCTTCCTTCTGGCCGCCGTCTCGACCTCATCAACCCCGATCCCAGCGCGTGGCTCGACAGTGACCTTGCTTTGCGTTTGGCGAGGACGTACCGCTGGGGTGGGGAATCGTCATGGCCCCTGCCCCTCTCTGTGGCCCAGCATTCGCTCCTGGTGCTCGCTTTGCGTCGGCAGTGGAGTGACACCCCTTTGACGCCCTCTGACGCGCTCCTGGAGCTTCTGCACGACGCCGAGGAAGGTTTCCTTGGGTTCGACTGCATTTCCCCTTTGAAGGACGTGCTGGGCCTTTCCTTTCGGGCCGTTTCGTCTCGCCTGATGGCTGCGGTTTCAGAGCGGTACGAGCTGCGCGCCTGGTCGCCGGCCGCGCACGCCGTCCACAAACGGGCCGACTCGGTGGCGGCCGCTTCCGAGGCTGTGCATTGCATTGGCTGGCCGGTTCATGAAGTCCGCGATGTTCTGGGCATCGTGCATCCTGTCCTCGATGTCGATCCGCTGGCTGACATCTACGGTTGCCGGCCGTGGGAGCCTTGGGCGGCTGACGTTGCGGCCGAGCGGTTTCTGGATGCGCTGGAGTCGTTGCGGGCCGCTGTGCGTGGGAAGGTTGGAGGTGCTGCTGAATGTGGCGTTTGAAACAGTTAGCTCGCCTTTTCCACGGTTTAAGTTCTCGGCAGCGGGTCGTGCTTCTGGATCGCGCTGCGCTTGATGTGGCTCAAACCGACATGGGTCCGGGGTGGCATCGTGTTCATCTGTTTAGGTTCATTCATAGGGGTTCTAGAGTTGGCTATTTGACGCTGGTTCGTAGTTCCCCTCCTGATCCACGCCTCCCTCTTGCCCTGTGTTCCGGTGATCCCCTTCCTGTTGAAGTCGCTGACCTCTACATCGAGTCCTGTTACCGAGGCCAAGGCATTGGTTCCGCGTTGTGGCGGCAGGGGTGTGAAGCGATAAGCGAGATATACCCGGCATCCTGTCTTGTTTATGGCACCCCGCAGGGGAAAGATGCAGCCCGTTTTTGGTTGCGCCAAGGGTTTCAGATTTCTGATGATGTGATGTTTGCGAATCTTGGCGATTTGACTGCCATCTCGAAGAATCAAGCCAACTAGGGCGTCTCCCCTACGGGGCCGGGCTTTCGTGCTGCGCATCGAGCCGCCTGCGGCGTCTCGCCCCTGCGGGCATCAATCCCTGACGCCTCCGCGCCGTGCCGGCGCTGCGCGCTCCGCTTGCCGGGCCTGAAGGCCCAGCCGAGGAACTTTCGCGCGCGAAAGTTCGGGATGTGGATCTGATCCGTGGTGTGCCGGCGCTGGTGCGCTGAATCCGCTCCGCGCGGGGCCGCACCCCACCACTACCTCGCGCCTTTATTCGTCGTCATGGTGCCCTCCGGCCGGGCTTCTCCGGTCAAGGGCCGGGCTGCGCCCTGAAATCCTCACCCGTTCGGTGCTCGCCTGCGGCTGCGCTCCGCGTGCGGCCTCCGGTTTCTCCCTTGACCGCGCCCGTCCTGCGTGCCCCTGGATGCCGAGGCGACGAGGTAGATGGTGGGATGCAAAAGCCGGCCCCGCGCTCCGCTGGCCATGTGGGTGATCGACGGGGAGCAGGGGAGCTTGTGCCCCTGCGGGGCAAGAGCAACTGCAACACCTTGGGGGCCTGTTCCGGCCCCCAAACCCCGCCCCGAGGCTCCAAGGTAGCTTGCCTGAACCCCGAAGAAACACAAGCCCGGAACCCGCGAAAAATCAGGCTTTTTCCTCTCACAAACTATTGACGGTCAATAGTTTGACGGGTAGAATATAGGCATTGGTTGAGTAGGAGTTTCAGCATGGCAGATCAAGGCGCTTTCGACTTTGGCCCGGATGTTCCCCGGAGCGGCGTGGCTCTGAAGCGGGACTTCCACGGGTTCGCTCAGTTCCGCGAAGACGAGCACAGCCCTTGGGTGTTCTATGTGTGCGGCTTCGACTCCACCGTGACCGGCGAGGCTGGCCAATGCACCGTGTTGCGTGCCGATGGCGGCCGCGAGTGTGTGCCCATCGACGCCGAAGACCGCATCACCATCGCCGGGCGCAAGTACGGCCGGAAGCACTGGAACCATTGAGGGCCTGTCATGCGCTTCCATCGTTTCGGCAAGTACGAATTCCGTGACACCGAGCGCAAGCGTGCCGCTTTCGCGCGCAAGCAGACGGCCGAGCGCGAGGCCCTTCCTCTGTTCGCTGACCAAGTGGCGGCCGAACAGATCGACGTGGACGAGGAAATGACGACTCGCCGGCTGCAATGGGAGCGTCAGCAAGCCACTGACCGCAAGCGCCGGGCCGACAAGTGGCGCGAGGCGCGGCGGCGTCTCAACGGCTACCAGGAGCCGGTGCGCGGGGCCTTGCTGGCGTACTGGCAGGGCTGCAAGTGGCCTGCCGATCCGAGCTACTTCCTCTCCATGCTGCACATGTACGACACCGGCCGCCTCTCTCTCAACATCCCGAAGGCTTGAACCATGTCCCACATCCTGATCGACCACCTGACACAAGCCGCATCGTTTTACCGTGGCCAGCTCCGTGCCTCTACGCGCGCGGTTGCTTACCTGAAATCGCGCGGGCTGCGCGGTGACATCGCGGCACGCTATGGCTTGGGCTATGCCCCGGCCGGCTTCCAGGCGCTGCGCGAGGCATTCCCGAACTACAACGACCGGGCCTTGGAGAAGGCTGGGCTGGTAGCGGTCAACGACGGCGGCCGGCGTTATGACCGCTTCCGCGACCGAATCATGTTCCCCATCCTCGATGACGCCGGCAGCGTTATCGGCTTCGGCGGCCGCGTGCTCGAAGGCGACGGGCCAAAGTATCTCAACTCCCCGGAAACCGAAGTCTTCCAAAAGGGGCGCGTGCTGTTCGGTCTGACCCAGGCGGCCGAGGCCATTACCGCGACCGGCACGGCCTACGTGGTGGAGGGATACCTGGATGTCGTCAGTCTGGCCCAACATGGTGTGCAGAACGCCGTGGCCACGCTGGGTACAGCTACAACAGGCCAGCATGTGGAGCGGCTGCTGGGCTTGGCCAAGCGCGTGATCTTCTGCTTTGACGGAGACGACGCCGGCAGACGGGCGGCTGCACGCGCCCTGGACGTGTGCCTGCCTCATGTCACCGACGCGGCCGACGTGAGTTTCCTTTTCCTGCCGCGCGACCACGACCCGGACAGCTACGTGCGCGCCAAGGGTGGGGACGCCTTCAACGACTTGGCCTTGGAGGCTTCAACCCTCGAAGGCTTCTTCCTGGCCAGCGCGATGCAGGGTTGCCAGTTGGAGTACGCCGAGGGCCGGGCGCGGCTGGTGGCCACGGCTGCGCCGCGTCTCCAGCAGATCAATGCACCGGCAATGCTGCGCCGGATTCTGACCGCCATTGCTGGGCCGTCCAAGTTTTCCGTGGCCGAACTGATCGACTTATGCGGACTGGAAAAAAACATGCTCAATTCTATTGACGGTCAATAGTTTCATGGTAGAATTCAACTCATCGGCAGCGGATGGACGGCCGATGAACCCCGGAAACAACTGTGAGCAGACAGTGGGGCGCTGAACCGATCTTTCGCACGCGAAAGGGACGATCCACCGAAGACCATCATCAACATGACTTAGGAGCTTTGACCATGCGTACTACCGTTTATGCCCGCCTCTTTGACCGACTGGCCGACTTGATCCCCAGCCTGCAATCCGCCCACGCTGGTGCGGTTTTCTGCGCCCCGCCGCGCATCCCTGACGACATGGCCGTGTATTGCCACATCGCGGCCGTCGAGGGTGACATGCGCCTGATCGAGCTGGCCGACGACAACCAGAAGAAGGGCGCGGTAATGCCTGCGCCGTGGCTCAAGTTGCGTGTGGATATGGCCAACAAGCTGGCCGAGGTGCTGGAGATGGAAGACACCTTCGGTTATCAGGTGATCTACACGGGCGGCAGTGCGGTGAATCCGCGCCGCGCCCAGATCAACATGTTCGCTATGAACTGGCTGCAAGTCATGGTGAATTTCGAGCTGTGCTTCCAGCCTGCCGACGTGTCGGTGGCGGCCTGATCGACAACCAGGGAAAGGACGAACGATCATGAAAACCATCGCTATCGCCAACCAGAAGGGCGGAGTCGGCAAGACCACCGTTGCCCGCAACCTGGCTTTCTTCGCCATCGAGCGCGGCTTGCGTGTCCTGTGCGTTGACCTCGATCCGCAAAAGAACTTCAGCAAGACCCTACGGGCACTGCGCGAGCGCACCGTGGGCAACCAGGGCGACGAGCTGCAATCCCTGACCGGCAGCGCCTTGTTCGACGGAGACGCCATCGAGCTGCAACCGCTTCCGTGCAGCGAATCCGCCGCGCTGGTGGCCGCTGACCGCGAACTGGTGGACGTGGCCAGCCGCCCGCTGGAAGACCTGCACGCCCCGCGCGCTGCGCTGGCCAAGCTGGCCAAAGACTTCGACGTGTGCATCATCGACACGGCCCCGACGCTGGGCAATCCGCTGTATGCCGCGCTGATCGCCGCTGACTTCGTGGTATGCCCTTGCACGATGGATCAAGACGCCATCGACGGCCTGGGCGACCTGTTTGAAGACATTGCGCGCGTGCAGCAACTGGAATGGAACGCCGACCTTGTGACGCTGGGCCTGCTGGCCAACCGCGTCAATACCCGCCGCGCCTTCGACCGCAACGCCCTGGAGCAACTGCGCGACGAGCTGGGCGAGGTGGTGATGGAAGGGGTGCTTTACGACCGCGCAGCCACGCAGTACGCCAAGGATCGGCCGGTGTGGCGCGTGCAAAGCGGCGAAAGCCAAATCCTGGCCGCCCGCGAAATGAAAGCGGTGTGCAACCAGATTTTCGACAAAGCCGCGATCTAAAAGGACAAGGACATGACCGCAACCGCAACCAACAAAAAGCCCGGCCTGAACCTGGGCAAGCTGTCCGCCGTGGCTCAGATCGCCGTCAAGCCGGCGCAGCCGGCCGACGCCGAAATCGAACTGGCGCGCATCTACAGCGTCAAGCAGGTTCGCAAGACGTTCCGCAACCTGGAGGAACTGGCCGAGAGCTTCAAGCTGAACGGCATCATTGAGCCGCTGGTGGTGCATGAAGAAGCTGACGGCCGCTACCGGATCATCGTCGGGGAGCGCCGCTACCGCGCCGCGCCGCTGGCTGGGCTGGTCAAGGTGCCCGTCATCATCAAGAAGGGGCTGACCGAGCTGCAAATCCGCCGCTTGCAAGTGACGGAGAACAACGACCGCGACGACCTGACCGCCTACGAGGAAGCAATGGGCGTGATCGAGGACGTGGAGCTGTACGGCACCAAGGAAGCGATGACGATCTGGAACCGTGGCGAGGCATGGGTTAGCAAGCGCATGGCTGTGCGCCGCTATGCTGACCCGGTGCGCGAGCTGCTGGAGAACGATCTGTGCGGCGACTTTGAGGTGCTGCACTGCCTCAACCAGATTTACGACATCGAGGACACGCACACCGAGTTTTCGCGCCTCTCTCACCGTATGAACGAGGGCTTGCCCTTGTCGCGCGACGAAGCCCGTAACACGCTGGCCAGAATGAAGGCATGGAAGCAACAGCAAGACGATCTGGCCCAGCGCCGCATCGAGCTGGACAACGCCAAGAAGGCCGGCGACAAGGCCCCGGAGAAGACCCCCGCATGGCTGGAAGAACAGCGCAAGCGGGATGCCGAGCGTGCGGCTGCTGGAGCTGATGCCGGCGACCAGGACGAGGATGGCGGCCAAGGCCCCGCGCCGGCCCCGTCCGCCGCCTCGGGACGCGGCCAGCAAGCCCTCCCGACGATGGAGCTGACCCCGGAGCAGAAGGCCGCTGCCGAAAAGGAGCGGGCCAACGAAAAGCTGCTGTCGCTGCGGGAAGAAACCTTCGAGTGGGGCGAAGCCAATCAGGCGCAGTTCTTCAGCATGAAAACCCACATGACCACGCTGGGCCACAACATGCACGAAACCGAGTGGGTGCTGTGGCAAGGATTCCTGGCCATGACCTTGCCGATGCTGGAAGGCATCGGCCCGGAGCGGGCTGTCATGTATCTGAAGAAGCTCCAGGGCGAGCTGAAGGACAAGACGCCGGCGCAGTTGTGGGAAGAACTGCATCCCGACATCGAGGGCGCTGGCCGGAATGCCTCTCCCGACATGCCGGAAGGCTGGCGTTTCTGACCTCCCCATGAAGGCGGCCGCTGGCCGCCTCTCTTTCAACTTTCGCGCGCGAAACCGCGCTGATGCACCGGACGGCCCCAATGAGACTGAAACGCCTTACCCCGCAAGCCTTTGACCGCGCTGCCGCCGACACCCGCATGGGCGACCAAGCCCGTGAAATGGCGCGCGCCGTGCTGGTGGATGGACGCGCCCAGGTGGACGTGGCCACCGAGTACGGTATGAGCAAGCAACGTGTCAGCGGAGCCGTGGCCACTATCGAGCGGGCATACAAGAAAACCACGACGCCGGGCGTGAGTTCCATTCGCGTGGAGCTAGATCTTCCTGAAACCTTGGCCCTGGAGCTGGCCGCCTTGGCCGAGGCAATGAAAGGGTGCGACGACGCGGCCAGATGTGCCGAGGTGCTGGATAAGGCCACGAACGCCGTGCGCAAGGCCGCCAAGCTCTTGGTGGCCGCGCCATGACCTACGCGATCAACCAAGACGAGGCGCAGGGTGCTCCCTTGCGTCTTTGTCGTTTATAAACGATAATATGGACATGTTCACCGTTCGGCACTACATCACCGAGGACGAGCACGACCCGTTTCAAGAGTGGCTGAAGAAGCTGCGCGACCCGATTGCTAAGGGCCAGGTGGTCAAGCGCGTGGGCCGCATCGAGGCGGGCAACTTTGGCGATCACAAGCCCTGCCGTGAAGGCGTGTGGGAGTTACGAATCGACCAAGGCCCCGGCTACCGCGTCTATTACGCGATGGCGGGCGCGGTAGTGGTTCTGCTGTTGTGCGGCGGTGACAAAGGCACCCAGGACGCGGACATCGAGCGCGCCATTGGGTATTGGAAAGATTGGCAACGGAGGTCAGCATGAAGGATCGAAGCCACGACGAAGCGATGGCCGAGCTGTTCAAGGAAGACCCGGCTTTTGCGGCCGAGTACCTGAACCAGCTTCTCCAGGATGGAGAACCGGCCGATCTATTGGTGGCGCTGCGCCAGATGGCGCAAGCGCGCGGTGGCGTGCGCGCTATCGCCAAGGAAACCGAGCTGAATGCCAACCAGCTCTACCGCACGCTGTCGCCCCAGGGAAACCCGGAGCTGCGCAGTCTGTCGGCCGTGCTCAAGGCGCTGGGCCTTCGCTTGGCGGTGCAGCCAGTTGGCCAGCACCATGCCACGGCATGAATCAGAAAGCACAAAAGAAAATGCCCGGCGAGCAGGCCGGGCACTTCAAAGACCATCATCAACCCCTAACGGATCAACCCGCTTGGCAGCAAGAGACACATAAGGAGCAATGAATGTCCCATCATAACACAGACAGCGAAAGCGCAACACTTTTTCCACTTGGGCGAGGCGATGAGCCGGCAGGTGGGAACATCTTGGCCAGCGCCGTGCAGCCTGATCTGTTTGTGGTGCTTGAGGCGATCCATGATTGGCCTGTCAAAGATGATGTGTCCTCG
>NZ_CP062809.1 GCF_008801925.2 Cupriavidus basilensis
GTGGCAACATTAAGTGTCATCAGACGCTGGGCCCTGCGCGAGCAGTTGTCCATCCGAGAGATCGCCCGGCGCACCGGCCTGTCTCGCAACACCATCAAGAAGTACCTGCGCGCGGGTGTGGCGGAGCCGCACTACCCTCGGCGCATCAGTCCGAGCCAGCTCGATCCCTACGCCGAGAAGCTCTCAGGCTGGCTCAAGAGCGAAGCGGGCAAGTCGCGCAAGCAGCGGCGCACCGTGAAGCAACTCCACGCCGACCTGTCCGCCCTGGGCTACCCAGGCTCATACGGCCGGGTAGCCGCCTTCGCCCGAGTCTGGCAGCAGCAACGTCAGGAAGCGCAGCAGACCACCGGCCGAGGCACCTTCGTGCCGCTGGCCTTCGGTCCTGGCGAAGCGTTCCAATTCGACTGGAGCGAAGACTGGGCCGTCATCGGCGGCGAGCGCACCAAGCTGCAGGTAGCCCACTTCAAGCTCAGCCACAGTCGCGCCTTCACCGTGCGGGCTTATCCGCTGCAAACCCACGAGATGCTGTTCGATGCGCACAACCATGCCTTCGCGGTGTTGGGTGGCATTCCCCGGCGCGGTATCTACGACAACATGCGCACCGCCGTGGACAAGGTGCGCCGGGGCAAGGAGCGCGACGTCAACGCCCGTTTCAGCGCCATGGTCAGCCACTACCTGTTCGAGGCCGAGTTCTGCAATCCGGCCTCGGGCTGGGAGAAAGGGCAGGTGGAGAAGAACGTGCGTGATGCGCGTCACCGGCTGTGGCAACCCGTGCCGGCGTTTCCAACCCTGGCCGAACTCAACGAGTGGCTGGAGAACCGCTGCAAGACCTTGTGGCGCGAGATCGTCCACGGCAAGCTGCCAGGCACGGTGGCCGATGTCTGGGAGCAGGAGCGGCCCACCCTGATGCCGATGCCGCGCCCCTTCGACGGCTTCGTCGAACACACCAAGCGGGTCTCGCCCACCTGCCTGGTGCACTTCGAGCGCAACCGCTACAGCGTGCCGGCCTCCTACGCCAACCGGCCGGTGAGTCTGCGGGTCTACGCCGAGCGGCTGGTGGTCGCCGCCGAAGGTCAGATCTTGTGCGAGCACACGCGCCTCATCGACCGGCGCCACGACGTCGGTGGTCGGACCGTCTACGACTGGCGTCACTACCTGGCGGTGCTGCAGCGCAAGCCCGGTGCCTTGCGCAACGGTGCTCCGTTCGCCGAACTGCCGCCAGCCTTCAAACGGCTGCAGGCCATGTTGCTGCGCCAATCGGGTGGCGACCGGGAGATGGTGGAGATCCTGGCCCTGGTTCTGCACCACGATGAACAGGCCGTGCTGGCCGCCGTGGAGCTGGCCTTGGAAGCTGGCGTGCCGACCAAGACCCATGTGCTGAACGTGCTGCATCGTTTGCTGGAAGGGGAGCCGGCGCCTGCGGCGCCGGTGACGGCACCACAGGCCCTGCGCTTGGTCAACGAACCTCAAGCCAACGTGCTGCGCTACGACCAGTTGCGCCGCCCCGCGGCTGCCCGCACAGCCCAGGAGGTGCGTCATGCGTCATGACCCTGCCAGCGGCGCCATCGTGATCATGCTGCGAGAGCTCAAGATGTATGGCATGGCCCAGGCCGTGGCCGAGCTGACCGCACAAGGGGCACCGGCGTTCGAGGCGGCACAACCCATCCTGGCCCAACTGCTCAAGGCGGAAACCGCCGAGCGCGAGGTGCGCTCCGTGGCCTACCAATTGAAGGTGGCCCGTTTCCCTGTGTACCGGGACTTGGCCGGTTTCGACTTCGCCCACAGCGAAGTCAATGAGGCGCTGGCGCGGCAGTTGCACCGTTGCGAGTTTCTGGAGGAGGCCAACAATGTGGTGTTGGTCGGGGGCCCGGGCACTGGTAAGACCCACCTGGCCACGGCGCTCGGTGTGCAGGCCATCGAGCATCATCACCGGCGAGTCCGGTTCTTCTCCACGGTCGAACTGGTCAATGCGCTGGAGGTCGAGAAGGCGCAGGGCAAGTCGGGACAGATCGCCACCCGGCTCATGTACGCCGATCTGGTGATCCTCGACGAACTGGGTTATCTGCCATTCAGCGCGTCCGGTGGGGCCTTGCTGTTCCACCTGCTGTCCAAGCTTTACGAACGCACCAGCGTCGTGATCACGACCAACCTGAGCTTCAGCGAATGGGCGTCGGTGTTCGGTGATGCGAAGATGACGACGGCGCTGTTGGACCGGCTTACGCACCACTGCCATATCCTGGAAACTGGCAACGACAGCTTCCGATTCAAGAACAGCTCGGCGCTGCCGGCACAATCCAAGAAGGAGAAAACCAAGAACTTATCCACACCGTGAGCCTTCCAGGCTTGCAAAAAGGGTGGATCAAGATTCGATGGAAATGCCGGCTCAGGGTTGCATGGAAATTAACAGTCGCGCAGTTCACGTACCAGTGAGCGGCGCTGGTGCTCGCTCATCCACTGGAATCCAAGGACCGTGCAGGCTACTTGTTGGTGATCGAATAGCGTGCGCCCGCGTTCATACATGGCTCTCAGCGAGGCGACTTCTGGTGCTGCAATGCCAAGCTCGTTGCCAAGGTGGCGCCACAAGGCTACTGGAATTACCCGAAAGGCACCGAGCAAACGCCCACTCATGCGCAGGAAACCAATATGGAGCGCCAGACCAAGCTTGTGGGAATCACCTCGGCGTGCATTGATTGCGTCGCGCTCGGCACCATCGAAGGTGAAAAATGCCTTCATCTCGAAGTCGCTGATATCGCGGGGGAGCCCACGCATCCCCAAAAACGTTGTGTGCCAACCCTGCATCGTGAACCTCAAAAGTGGGAGGCCACCATACCCGTTTACAAAGCGAACAGGAAAGTCAATGAAATCAACGGTCTACCCAGACCACCCCCGCGCCAGTGCTAGCTTTGCGTACCGTCACTTATTGCACTGAAAACGAGGAGACCCCGAAATGGCGATGCGAGATCCAGGCGGGCAGGGCGGCCGCCATCGTCGGAACTGGCGATGGTCGACCGCGCCGGCGTGCATCGCCGGAAATGGCGATGCTGCAGCTCGACGTGCGCGGGCCTGGTGGCATCGTCGGATGCGGCGATGCTCGAGCAAAAAAAAGCCGCCTCGGGGTGCGAGGCGGCGATGACTGCCGGCGGCCAGGGAGGGAGGAAACCGCGCGTGTGGTTGCAGCCCTCCGGGACTTTAGCCGATGCGTGCCGCGCGGCGCGGGCGTTCCGGCTGCTGCTGTTGCTTCTCCGCACGCTCCTGGCGCTGCTCCTGCTGCTGTCGGCGGCCTTCCTCGATCAGCACCTGGCCCACGGCTGCGCCGACCTGGCGCTTGAGGCCGTCGCGGCCCAGCTCGCTCTTGTTCGCCAGGTCGTTGAAGTCGGTGAAGCCCTTGGGGTTCGCCTGCTGCTCGCCCGGCGCGAAGATCGGGAAGATGGCCTTGCCGCCTACGGCCTTCGCGGCTTCCTCGGCCTTGGCGCGGCCGGGGTTGTGGCCGCGCTCGATCTCCTGGGCCTTGTCGTCGTCGCCGGCGATCACGATGGGCTTGTCGGGGAACTTCTCGCGCAGGGCGCGGGCCACGTGCGGCAGGTTGCCCGAGTCGAACGCGGCCACGGTGGCATGCCCCAGCCCTTCGGCCAGGCTCGCGGCCGTGGCATAGCCCTCGGCGATCACCAGCGCCGGCGCTGCGGCCAGCGCATCCATGCCGCCGACCGGGTGGAAGCATCCTTCCTTCTTGCTGTCCTTGGCGAACCGCTTGGTGCCGTCCTCCTGGATGTACTGCATCGTCCACTGCTTGCCGTCCACGTCGAAGGCGGGGATGTAGGTTTTCTGGCCCTCGCGGTCGGTGAACACGCCGGCGTGGGCCTCGATGCCCTTGGCTTGCAGGTAGGGCGTCGGCTGCTCGACCGGCACCAGGTCGGGCATCTGGCGGCCGACGCGCTGCGCGGTGGCTTCCTGGAGCTTGTCTTGCTCGGCGGCACGCTGGGCCAGCTTCTCGGCCGCCTCGGCCTGGAGCTTGGCCTTCTCCTGGTCGCTCAAGGCGTAGCCCTTGCTCTTCCAGGTAATGTCCGTGCCGGTCTTGTTGTTGATGATCCGGCCGGCCGGGTGGCCGTCCAGGTGGCCGACATAGAAGCCATCGAGCGTGCCCTTCTTGCCGCCCTCGACCGGCACGCGATGCCGCTTGCCGTCCATGATCGGGTGATCGCCCTGGGCGTTGCTGCCGGTGAACAGGCCGGCGCTGCGCATGGCCTCGGCGAACTCTTCCCTTGGCGTCATCGCTGGCCCCTGCTGGGCCTGCACGTTCTCGGGCTTCCACTGTTCCAGCTTCGCCATGTCGGCGCGAGGGCCGGCATACCAGGACTTCGCGGCCTTGTCCCAAAGCGCGCCGGCGGCCTTGGCGGCGTTGCGCTGCTCGTAGGGCACGGCAAGGTACTGCCGGGCCTGCTGGACGGCCTGTGCGGCCTTCTGGCCGCCGTCCTGGGCCTCGGGTGCCTGCTGGGTCGGCTTGGCCTCTACGGCCGGCGTAGCGGCTCCCTGCGACCATTTGGCGAAGGGGGCCGCATCCACTCCCGCCGGCACGTACCAGGACTGTTCCTTGCGATCCCAGCGCGCTCCGAGCTGCTTGGCCTCGTCCTTCTCTTTGAACGGCACGCTGATGTACTGCCGTTCGGTTGCCTGGCTGGCCTGGGCCGGCTGCTGGTCGGCCGCAGCCACGCGCTGTTCCTGCGGTGCCTGGTGCTCCACGGAGTCGCCGCGCTCGTCATCGACCCGCTGGGAGTTCTTGGCTTCCTCGGCCGCGACGAACGCTTTGGCCTCCAGCGCCTTCCGGGCTTCTTTAGCCGCTGAAATGTCCTCGTCGGTGCTGTTCGGGTCGCGGCGGACGCGATCCTCTTGCACGCGGGCAAGCCGGGTCGCCTTCTCGTACTCGTCCGTCTGCGAATTGGCGTCGATCAGCGCCAGGCGGTCGGCCAGCTCGTCGGCCTCGCCCAGCGTGCGGGTGGCGGTGAGGTAGGCAAAGGCATCCTCGCCGAACTGCGCTTCGCCCTTCCGGGCGT
The DNA here is from genome assembly GCF_008801925.2 of Cupriavidus basilensis. Lineage (NCBI taxonomy): Bacteria > Pseudomonadati > Pseudomonadota > Betaproteobacteria > Burkholderiales > Burkholderiaceae > Cupriavidus > Cupriavidus basilensis. The sequence goes on from NZ_CP062809.1 coordinate 5,049, forward strand.
ACAGGTGGTACGCCTCCGGCGTCTCCGTGGCCAGGTCGGCGGCCCGCGTCTCGCCGTCACGCTCGACCACGCCGACAACCCGCACTTCACCCGTCCAGTCGTGGGGCAGGGGGAAGCCCAGCGCATCGTCGGCCGCCAGGTGGAAGGCTTGGCGGTCGCGCTCGCGTGAATTGGTGTTGCCGGTTGCCAGGTCAAGCCGCGTTGCAGCGACTACGGCATCCGGCCGGCGCTCTTCGACCAGGTGATCTATTGCGTCGTTGATCTTCGCTTCCAGCGGCTCCAGGTCGTAGGGCAGCTCGTGCCGCGTCCAGAACTCGTTTTGCGTGTTCATCGGCTGCATGCGATCCAGCACGTCCAGGGCGCGGTCGATCTGCTCCAGGGTCGCGCCTTCGAGCGCACGGCCCACCGTGCCCAGCTCGACGTGCTTCAACATCCAGGCTTCGGCCTGGTCGGTCTGCTGGGGTACTTGCATCGTGGCCTCCTGACTCGCAACGGTTTGACGGGCATCGCGCACGGCCTCACGCCAGGCGTTCGACGCGGCCACGAAGGCATCGCCGGCCTTCTGCACGGCCTCATCGTCGTGCTGGGTCTTGTAGCGGGCATCGCCGGCGTTGTTCTCGCCATAGGCGCGCACCAGCTCGCGCTGGAAAGCATCGTCGGCAGCCTTCATGGCCTCGTGCTGCTCGGCCGTGCGTTCGGCCACGGACAAGGGCTTTGCCTCTTGCTCCTGGGCCAGCGCCGGCAGGGCCAGCAGTTGATCGGGCGCGTAGCTCTCCAGCTCGGCCAGGCTTCTGACCTGGTGCGGTTGTTCGTCTTGTTCGTGGAAGGCAAAGATGCGCTCGCCATCCGCCCACCGCGATTGCGCGTCCAGGTGAGAAACGATCTCCTGGCCGTGCTCGCGCAGCTCATCATTGAGCTGCTGGGCCTCGGCCTGCTGCGAGGCGATGCTGTAGATCGGCTCCAGGCCGTTCTTGACGCGCCGCTCGTCGGCGTACTGCTCGGCCTTGGCGTTGATCTGGCGGGCGATCTCTTCCGGCTTCTGGTCGCGGCCATCGGCATCGCCGATCACCTGGTCGCCCAGCTTCAACGTGACGTAGCGCCGGCGCTCGGCGTCGTCGTGGTAGCCGGCCGACAAGCGCCGCTCGCCGTTCGGGGTGGTCATGGTGCCCAGCGGCCCGACACCTTCAAAGGTGCGATGGACGGAATCCACACGGCCAGGCTCTTGCAAGCCGCTGTAGGCAACCTCCCAGCCGTGTTTTTCGACCAGGGCCTGGAGCGTCAAATCGGAGTAGTGCTGCTCGGGCTGCTGCACCTGGGCCTGCTCTTGTTCCTGAACCTGCTTCTGCTCGAAGGCCAGCACGTAGTCGTGAATCTTCTCGGCGTCGGCAGCGGCGCGGAACACTTCCAGCGGCTCGTCTTGCAGGGCCTTGATCCAGGAACCGACATAGGCGGCGTGCTGGCCCGGATCGTGGCCGATGCCCAGCTCGTCGCCGACGATCATGGAAGCGATCTCGGCGCGCAGCTCTTCCTTGGCGTACCCCTCGGAACCGAAGGGATGGGCCAGGTCGCGGTCAAGGCGGGACGGGTGGCCCGTCCAGTGGCCCAGCTCATGCAGGGCGGTCGCGTAGTAGTTGTCGGCGGTGGGGAACTGGCCCCGGTCGGGAAGGTGGATGCTGTCGGTCGCGGGCCGGTAGAACGCGCGATCACCAGGCGCGTGCGTGATCGACGCACCGGACGCTTTCAGGATGTGCTCGGCGCGCTCGACGGCGCTCCAGGTCTGTTCCTTCTTCTGGATCGGCGGCAGGCCGTCGATCTGCTCGGCGTTGAACACCGTGGCGAAGAACACGCGCGGGCGTTCGAGCTGCACGGTTTCCTTGACCGGCTCGCCCTTCGCGTTGAGAACGGGCCGGCCGCTCTCATCGACCTTGTTCTGTTCCTCGCTGAACTTCCAGTATTGGACAGGCGTTCCCTTCTCGCCCTTGCGAACCTGCGCGCCCACGGCGGCGGCCTGCTTGTAGGTCATCCAACGGCCATCGCTGCGGCCCTGGGCCATCAAGTGAATGGCGTTGATGCCCTTGTACCGCTTGCCGGTGGTCGGGTTCATCGGCAGGTAGGCGTTCGGCTCGCCAGGCTCCCACGGCCGTTGCCACGGCGCGGTGCCTGCCTTGAGCTGCTCGATCAGTTTTTCGGCAACGACTTCATGAAATGGCTTCTTGGGTTCCATTGCTTCATCCCTTCGGAATAGTTCGTTGATCTGCGGAAAGGTCTGCTGCGTCCTGGAACGGTCGTGAAGGCCATCCGCGACCATGCACACGATGTTGTGCAGGTCGGCGACTTGCATGGGCCGCACGCGGGCGATGCAGGTTTCCATGAATGACTGCTGGCCGCGCTCCAGCACCTGGGCCTGGCCCGCGTGCTGGCCGGGCGCGATGCTTTCGCAATGCAGCGCCCAAACCTCTTCCGCGCGCACGTCCATCGAAGCGCCGGCATAGCGGCGGTTGATGTCCTCCCAGCGTGGTTTCAGGCTCGGTTCCTCGCGGGCGGCGATCAGGCCGTCCAGCAGGGCGCGTTTCTCGGCCGGCTTGAAGGTGTTGGCCCCGTAGTGGCCCAGCACTTCATGCCGCAGCGTCAGCACCAGGTCGGCGGCGTCGTCCATGTTCGCCAGGGGCACGTCCACGCGGCCACGGTAGGCCCGGCCGTTGTGGATCGTCTCCTTCGGGACATAGCCGCCCTTGAGGTCTGCCGGGACTTCTGCTGCCCGGTGGCCGTACAGCTCGCCGGTGTTGTCGCGGAACCGATAGGCCAGCTCCAGCGCGCCGGGATAGTCTCGGACGAACGCCAGGGTGACGGCTTGCGCCTCGGCCTGGTTGATCGGCATGGGTTAGCCCTCCTGCGCCTTCTTGCGCGCGATGGCCTCGTCCAGCGATTCGCCCGGCTTCCAGTCGTACAGCTCGCGGATGTTGGTCGTATTGACGAAGGGCGGAAGGTCGTCGCTCGGGCCGCCTTCGGTGATGAAGGCCGGGGCCTGGTCGTCGCCCTGCGAGGCCAGGGCCGCCAGGTCGTCGCCGCTCTCTGCGGCGTCCTGCTCGCTCAATGCGTCCTCCACGAACGCGCCGGCGCGCTCGGCTTCCTCGGGGTCGAACTCGGCCTGGTAGCCGGGCGTCGCCGCGTCGGCCAGCTTCTCGCGCAGCGCGCCGGCGGCGGCCGCGTTGTCGTCAATGGCGGGCAGCTCGGGCAGCACGTCATCGGCCTGGGTGGTGTTTTGCTGGTTCATGGTCATGCTCCTTCGTCTTGGTGGTTACTCGGCTGGGCCATTGCGGCCCTTGCTGTAGTCGGGCCGGCCTTTCAGGTCGGGATAGGTCTGCTTGCACGTGGGGAAGTTGCTGCATCCCCACCAGAATTGCCCCTTGCGCTTGGCCGGCCTGCGCGACAAGCCATTGCCGCAAGCCATGCACTTGTGCAGGGACGAAACCGGCGTGGCTTCCTTGCCGCCGGCGATGCTCACGGCTCCGCTGTTGGCCTTCGCCACCTGGTCGCGGATGAACGCCTCTTGCTTCGTAATGAAGGCGTCCAGGGCCGCCGTGCCCAGCTCGACGCCCTTCAACATGCGTTCGTAAAGGGCGGTCAGCACCGGGCTTCGCACCACCTCGGGCAGCGCGTCGATGACGCTGCGGCCCAGCGTCGTGCTGACGATCTGCTTGCCCTTGGTTTCCAGGAACTCGCGGCGTTTCAGCTCGGAAATGATGGATGCGCGCGTGGCGGACGTGCCGATGCCATCGCCTTCGCGCAGCATCTTCTTGTGCTCCGGGTCGCTCACGAACTTGTGGATGTTCTCCATCGCGCGAATCAGCGTGCCCTCGGTGAAGCGCGCCGGCGGCTTGGTTTTCGCATCGCGTCGGGTGGCCTCGGTGCAGGTCACACCGTCGCCTTGCTTCATCGGTGGCAGGGTCTGCGCGCCGTTCTCGTCGTCGCCTTCCTTGGCGTCCTCTTCGTCGGCCTGCTCGAACACGTCACGCCAGCCGTTGCGCGTGACCACCTTGCCGGACGCGGCGAAGTTCTCGCCGGCGATCTCCACGCCGACCGTGGTTTGCATGTACTCGTGCAGCGGGTAGAACTGCGCCAGGTAGGCGCGGACGATCAGCTCGTAGATGTTGCGCTCGCGCTCGCTCAAGCCGGCCTTGCTGCCTTTCTGCATGGTCGGCACGATGCCGTGGTGGGCGGTGATCTTCGAGTCGTCCCACGTCTTGGACTTGATGCGCGGGTCGGCAGCATCGACCAGGCCGGCCAGCTCGGGGTTCACGTGCTTGACGGCCTCCAGGACGCGCGGCGCGTCGGCGTGCTGCGACTCCGGCAGGTAGGCGCAGTCGGTGCGCGGGTAGCTGGTCAGCTTGTGCGTCTCGTAGAGCGCCTGGCAGGTGTTCAGCACGTCCTCGGCGCTGTACCCGTAGCGCGCGGACGCCAGCGCGGTAATGTCGGACAGCGCGAAGGCCAGCGGCTGGTTCTTCTTCTTGGCTTCCTGCTTGTAGGTGGCGATGGTGCCCGGCTGGCCCTTGACGGCGGCCACCAGGGCATCCGCGACGGCGGTATCAACAAGGCGGCCTTCGCTGTCCAGGCCGGCTTGATCTTCCTTCGCTTTCCAGGCGGCGGCGAAGCTGCCGCCGGCGTGCTCGACCACGGCCTTGATGGTGTGGTACGGCACCGGCTTGAACGCCTCGATCTCGCGGTCGCGGCCGACAACAAGCGCGAGCGTCGGGGTCTGCACGCGGCCCACGGTCAGCAGGGCGCGCGAACCGCCGCGCTGCGCCCGCAGGGTGTAGGCGCGACTTAGGTTCATGCCGATCAGCCAGTCGGCCCGCTGCCGCCCGCGTGCGGCATCGGCCCAGCCCTTGTACGTGGTGTTTTCCTTCAAGGCGGCCAGGCCGCGCTTGACGGAAACCGAATCCTGGGCAGACACCCAAAAGCGGCGCGCCGGCTTGCTGCTCTTGAAGTGCTCCAGCACTTCATCGACCAGCAACTGGCCTTCACGGTCGGGGTCGCCGGCGTTGACGATCTCCTTGGCTTCTTTCAGCAGCTTGCCGATCACGGCGAGCTGCTTCTTGGCATCGTCCTTCGGGTGAAGAACCCACGTCTGCGGGATGATGGGCAGCTCATCGACGCGCCATAGCTTCTTGCCTGATTTGCCGGTCGGCACGTCATCGGGCGTGTACTCGTCCGGGTCGGCCTGCTCCAGCATGTGCCCAAAGCACCAGGTCACTTTGTCGCCGCCGCACTCGATGAAGCCGTCGCCCTTGCCGGTGATGCCCAGCTCGCCGGCGATGGCTTTTGCGACGGATGGTTTTTCCGCGATGAACAGTCGCATGGTGGTTTCCTCCCCTACCAGGTGATGACCGGACGGATCACGGTCTGAACTTGAGAACGATTGATCGGGCCGAAGTAGCGGCCGTCGAAAGACGTGTCGCTCACGTCCGACATAAGCAGCAGCTCGGCATTGCCCAGCGTGTAGGTGCTGGCCTGGAAGCGCGGCAAGGGCCGACCGGACTTGTCGGCCTGGATGGGCTTGCTATGTGGCAGCAGCTCGCCATTGACGCGCACGCCGTCATCGGCCACCGATACGGCATCGTCTTTAGCGGCTAAAACGCGCTTCATCATGTAGCCGTAGTCGCCTGGGCAGAACCCGGCCCCGATGTAGCCCCTTTCCTTGGCGTCATCGAACACGCCGACCTTCGGCGGGCACCAAAGCACGTAAGCGCCCCGCTCCACCGGCGCGCTGCTCGTCCAGTACAGGCCGACCGGAATGCTCTTGGTGGTGTTGATGCGGGCACCGGCGGCATAGCTGCCGGCGGCCAGCACCAGGGCGGCCAGGCCGGCGACGGCTACGCCTTTCGTGATGCGTTTCAGGATGCGGCTCATATCGTGATGCCCTCCCCTGCCTCGACAACCTGGCGCAGCCGGTCGGTGGCCTTCGGCGCGGGGATCGAGGCCCGCGCCTGAAACACCGGGTCTTTGAAGTACAGCGGCTGCTTGCCGTAGATGGCGGGGTAGCCCGCGACGTAGATCACCATGTCGCCGGCTTCCTCGATCTCGCCCTTGTCGTTCTTCTTCGGCCCCGGCATCCGCAGGCATTCATCGGGCGTCAGCAAGGGGCGCTGCACTTCCTGGTAGGTGCGCGACACCTGGCCCAGCATCGCCGCCGTGCGGCGGCCGCTGGTCGTGATCTGCTCCTTCACCACGGTGGTCTGCCCGGTCAGTCGGGACAGGTGTTCGGCTGTCTCGACGCGGTTGGGCGGGTAGGCGTTCTGCACGTGGCAGTTCGACGTGATGCTTTCGTCGTGGCCGTAGCCCGTCTCGCGGCTTCGGAGCTGGTTAATGTCCTGGCAAATCAGGTAGCACTTGATGCCGTAGCCGGCGACGAAGGCCAGCGACTCTTGCATGATTTCGAGCTTCCCGAGGCTCGGGAACTCGTCCAGCATCATCAGCAGCCGGTGCTTGTAGTGGGCCACCGGCCGGCCGTTCTCGAAGTCCATCTTGTCGGCCAGCAGGCGCACGATCATGTTCACCATGACGCGCACCAGCGGCCGCAGGCGGGCCTTGTCGTTGGGCTGCGTGACGATGTACAGGCTCACCGGGTCGTCGGAGTGCATCAGGTCTTTGATGCGGAAGTCCGACCGGCTCACGCTGCGCGCCACCACTGGATCGCGGTACAGGGCCAAATAGGATTTGGCCGTGGACAGCACCGATCCGGCTTCTTCCTCTGGCCGATCCATCATGTCGCGGGCGGCCGATCCGATGGCGTGGTGGTTCTGACCGTCCACGTGCCCGTAGGTGGTCATTTCCATCCATAGCTCGCCAATGTCCCGGTTCGGGTCGGCCAGCATGGCATCGACCGATGGCAGCGTGGCCGTGCCGCCGTCGTTCCTGGCCTTGTAGAGCGCGTGCAGGATGACGCCGACCAGGAGCGCGAAGGCGGTCTTTTGCCAGTGGGAATCCAGGCCCTTGCCGTCCGGGTCAACTATCAAAGTTGCTAGGTTCTGCACGTCGCCGACTTCGGCCTCGGTGCCGACGCGGATTTCGTCCAGCGGGTTCCAGCACACGCCGCCCGAGCTGCTGGCCGGCTCGAAGCGCAGCACCTTGTTCTTCGCGTGCTTCTGCCGCCAGCCGGCGGTCAGCGCCCACAACTCGCCCTTCAAGTCGGTGATGACGCTGCTTGCGCCCCACGAAAGCAGCGTCGGCACCACCAGGCCGACGCCCTTGCCGCTTCGCGTCGGCGCGTAGGTCAGCACGTGCTCGGGGCCGCTGTGCCGCAGGTAGTAGAAATTGCCGTCCTTGTCCTGCCAGCCGCCGACATAGACGCCGGTGGCGGTGGGTGCGTCCTTGCCGGTCACGATCTCCAGGACGTTCCGCTCGCGCGGCAGCAGGCCGGCCGCCTGAATGTCCTTCTTTTCGGCCCAGCGGGCCGAACCGTGCAGGTATTCGTTCGCCTTCGAGCTGTTGGACGTGACGACTTTCGCCACGGCCACACCCAGCAGGCCCACGGTGGCAGTCACCATGCCGATGCTGCCGGCCCGCATGATCTCGTCGGGGTACTGGCTGTACCACTTCGCCGACCAGTTCAGGATCGACCAGGGCGCGTACACGTGCCCGAGGTTGGCCCCGAGGCTCGCGTGATACTGGAACGTGTAGGCGAAGAACTGTGTCGCGGCCTGGAGGCCGCCGACCAGGGACACCCCGCCGAGGATCGGCAGCAACTTGCTGGGCTTCGGCTTCGCGCTGCGAACCTGCGGCCCCACGGCGTTGTTCATCTTTATTTTCATCTACTCCTACCTTTCGACGTTTTGATGGAGCCTTTTGGCGTGATCGTCACGGCATCGCCGACCGCGATGCGCGACATGCGCCGGGCCGTGGCCTGGTCAATGGGCATCACCATGACCTCATCGCCTCGTTTCAACAGGGCCAGCGCCTGGCCCTCGATGTTGCGGACACCCTCGAAAGCAAGGCCACCTTCACCGGCAGTATATCGCGCGTGCTTCGGTATATCGAAACCTTTCGAGCGTTTCGACTCGCGTTCGGCGATGTATTTATCCGCCGCCGCGAGGCCCGGCGGGGCCGCTGCTACTCCTGATCCTGGCCGAGAAATATCCCGTCGCAGTTGGTGATCTGGTTGGGTTCCTTGCTGCTCCAGGTGACGAGGAACATCACGCGGCAATAGCACTTCACTTCCGCCGGCGATGCGAACCACACCGAGTTGGGACAGTGTTCGCAAACGGTGCTGGCTTTGGGGCGGCGGGACTCGTCCAATGCGTCCAATGTCGGGCTTCCGGTGGACGGCTCCGGCGTGAACGCCGGCGGTGCCGGCTCGCCCGCCACCTGGTCGCCCGAAGCCTGCTCGGGCGACGGCGATGGGTCGGGCAGCGTCGTCGTGGGTAGCGGCGCGCTGTCCAGGGCCGCCAGGGCCGCGTCCAGCTCGTCCTCGATGCTCTGCGGGTCGCTGGTCGGCTCGCTCGGTTCGGTCGGGTCGCTCATGGGTGTTCTCCTTCTTCAATAGCGCAAGCCGCCGGCTCTCCAGGGCCGGATCGGCGAACGTGATGGGTAGCTGGGAATCAACGGCCGCGCGAATGATCTGCGCCTGAAACTGCGTGGTGCCGTTGACGGTGATGCGGCTGCCGTAGCGTTCCATCGCCAGCCGTAGAGCTTCTTGCAAGCCCTCGCGCGTGGCCTCGCGCGAGACTTGCAGCTTGTCGCCATCGTCCCGAACGGCCGTCAGGCCGGCGCGGAAGATGATGGTGCCCTTCTTGGTGATGTTGTCCGTCACCGGGGCATGGCCGGGGCGCGGATCGCCCCGGCCCTGGATGGTGTTGCCTTTCAAGCCCTGCGCCGCCTCGCGGGCGCGCAGGGCGGTCAACGCCTCCGCGTTGCCGTGGGTCGCTTCCTTCTTGAGCCAGTCGGCCCACGTGCGGCGGCTGTGGCTGTCGTAGAGGGCCTGGCGGTCTTGCTGGTACTGCTTGTTGATCGCCTGGATTTCGTCGCGCAGGGCCTTGCTGGCCTGGGCATACAGCAGCTTCTTGTTCGGGCCGCTCTCGCCGATCACCTTGATCGTCGCGCGGCGCAGGCGGCCGGAACGCTTCGCGGCCTCGACCAGCCGATCCTTGCGCCGGCGGGCCTGCTCCAGCGCCTGCCCACGTGTCGCGGTCAAGGTCTGCTGCTCGGCCTTGTACCGGGCGTACAGCTCGACCGTGTTCACGCGCAAGCGGATCGGGTCTTTCTGGTACTGCCGCTTCGCTTTGGTTCGTGTCTGCCGTTCGGGCGAAGCCTCGAACGGGCCAAGCCGCGCCTCCAGCTTCGGCTTGGAAAGGTCGCGGGCTAGGGTGCTCGCCTTGACCATCGTTCCGTCGCCGGCCTCGATCACCAGGCCGTTCGCACGCTCGCGCAGTTCCAGGCCGTTGTCGCGCATGACCTGGTGCAGCTCCTGCCAGGACTGCGCGCCCTTGATCTCGTCCAGGCATTCCCGCTTGATCCAGCCGACCAGGCTTTCCACGCCCGCGTGCTGCTCCATGTCGGCCGCCCTGCCCTCGGCACCGCGCTGGCGTGGTTCGTGGTTGTCCCGCTCCAGCCCGTAGTCGCGCTCCAGGGCCGTGCAAAGCTCGGCCAGCGCCCGATGCGAGTAGTACGGCTCGTGCATCGTGTTCCGGGTCGGGTGAATCTTGTTGATGGCGATGTGGATGTGCAGGTTGTCGGTGTCGTTGTGAACGGCACTGACGCGCTGGTGTTCGCCGTAACCCAGCCCGGCGCAGATACGTTCCTCAATCGCCCGCAGGGTGTCGGCGCTGGGCTGCTCGCCGGCCCGGAAGCTGACGATCAGGTGATAGGTCTTGTCGCCCTTGGCCCGCGTGTTCGTGTGCTGGGTCGCCAGAACCTCGGTGATGGCGTCCTGCACGGACACGGCATCGCAGTTCGTGATCTGCACCTGGCCCAGCCGGTGATCCTTGCTCTGCGCGTCGGTGACGTAGTTCACCAGGCCGGCGAAGTCGGACTTGCCCAGCGAGCGCATGGGTACGTGCTTGGCGATCATCGGCCAGCCCCTGGCTTTTTAGCCGCTAAAAAGCTCAAGGCTCGGCCCTCGGCTGCACCACGGACTTCATGAGTCGGCTCATTTCGTCCTGGGTGGCTTCGATCCGGCCCAGCAGGGCAAGGATCGTGGCGTCTCCGAAGCGGGCCGTGCGCGGGTCGTCGGTGAGCCATAGCTTGAGCAAACCGCCCAGCCGGCCGAGGTCGCCATTCACCCGCACCAGCTCGCGCACGTACTCGTAATCCATGACGCCCCTGATCTGGTAGCCCTGGCCCACGTCGCGCAGGTAGCGCGCCACGCTGACCCCGGCCCTCTTGGCGTTCGCCTCGATCTGTTCCTTCTCGTCGGGGAACACCGGCACCCGTAGGTGCTGCCGCCGCTTCGCGGTCGGCTGTTCGTCGGCTTCCATGTCGCTACCCCTTGAGCGCGTGCGCCGTGTGTCGCGCGTAGGTCGCCACGGCTCGCCAGTAGGCGGCCATCGGCCCCTTGCGGCGTGCCCATGCCTTTTCCGCCTCGTCGTTGGCCTGCGTGCGCAGCTCGCGCAGCACGCGGGCAAGGCGCTGCCGGTCGGCAACCGGAAGCGCCTGGAGTTCGCGGCCTGCTGGAAGCTCCAGCAGCGGATTGATGTAGCCCATGTCGTTCGTCTCTCGCTTCTTGGCCGGCGGTAGCCGGCAGCCTCGCAGAGCAGGATGCCCGTTGAGTGCCGCAGGCGCGAATAAGGGACAGCGAAGATAGATAACCGGCCCGCCGGTTAGCTAACTTCGCACATCCTGCCCGCCTTACGGCGTTGATAACACCAAGGAAAGTCTATACCGAAACCTTCGCATCTGTCTGCATTTAGCGCGAAAAGATGGCGGATATATCGAATGAAGGCGTACAATGCCCGGAAAGCGCGCTAGATGCAGCGGTGTCAAGCTGCTATCCACGCGCTTTACATAGACTTTCCACGGGTCGATACATGAAAATGACGGCTATTTACAAACCACGGAAGCGAGGCGATGGCAGAAAGCAGCTACCCCCAAGAGCTGGCCGCGCGGATCGAGAAACGGGCCGCCAAGAAGCGCCGACAGGACGCGACGGCCGTTGCATTCCTGGCCGTGCGCGTGGACGTGAAAGCCGCGATGGATGCTGGCTATGCAGTGACGACGATCTACGAGGACATGCGCGAGATCGGCCGGGTCAAGTGCAGCTACGAGACGTTCCGCAAGCACGTCCAGCGGTACATCAAGGCCGCACCAGCAGCACCCGCGCCGGTGCCTCCCCCGGCGGCCAACCAGGCCAAAGGGGAGAAGCCGGCGCAACAGGAAGGGGGGTCGAAGGCGAGGAAGCCGAAGGCACCCGAGCCGAAGAAACCCGAGTCGGCAGGGATCGCCGGCTTCAACTACAACCCGAAACCGAATAAAGAGGATTTACTGTAATGGCGAAAATTCACATGGTCTTGCAGGGCAAGGGCGGCGTCGGCAAGTCGATGATCGCGGCCACCATTGCGCAGTACAAAGCGAGCAAGGGGCAGACGCCGCTTTGCATCGACACCGATCCGGTCAACAGCACGTTTGAGGGTTACAAGGCCCTGAACGTGCAGCGCCTGAACATCATGGACGGCGACGAGATCAACACCCGGAACTTCGATGCCCTGGTGGAGCAAATCGCCTCGACCAAGGGCGACGTCATCATCGACAACGGGGCCAGCTCGTTCGTGCCGCTGTCCAGCTACTTGATCGGCAACCAGGTTCCGGCGCTGCTCCAGGACATGGGGCACGAACTGGTGGTGCATACGGTCGTCACCGGCGGGCAAGCCTTCCTGGACACCCTGAACGGCTTTAGCACGCTGGCCCGGCAATTCCCGGCCGAATGCGTGTTCGTGGTGTGGCTGAACCCGTATTGGGGGCCAATCGAGCACGAAGGCAAGGGCTTCGAGAAGATGAAGGCGTACACCGACAACAAGGCGCGGGTGTCGGCCATCATCCAGATTCCGGCGCTCAAGGAAGAAACCTACGGCCGCGACTTCTCGGAAATGCTCCAGGAGCGCCGGACGTTCGATGAGGCCCTGGCCGACTCGGCGCTCACGATCATGACGCGGCAGCGGCTCAAGATCGTGAAGTCGCAACTCTTCCAGCAGCTCGACAACGCGGCGGTGCTCTGATGGCGAGCGATGACAAGATCGAAGAGCTGATACGGGAAATCGCGGTCAAGCACGGCATCGCCGTTGGCCGCGACGATCCGATCTTGATCCTCCAGACGATCAACACCCGACTGATGCAGGACAGCCAGGCCGCGCAGCAAGAAATCCTGGATCGCTTCAAGGAAGAGCTGGAAGCCATCGCACACCGTTGGGGGGATGACGCCAAGGGGAAGGCCGAAAGGACGCTCAACGCGGCCCTGGCGGCCTCCAAAGAGGCGATGGCGAAGGGGATGCAGGACGGCGGCAAGGCCGCCGCCGAGGCGGTGCGGCGCGAGCTGGAAGCGGCCGCCGCGCAGCTCGCCGCGCCGATCCGCGAAGCGCGGCGCGTGTCGTACATGAACATCGTGGCGGCCGGCATGGCGGTTTTCGCGGCCGCCCTCGCGTTGTGGGCATCGCTGTAGATGGCGATGCGGGATCTCATCGTCAGAAATGGCGATGGTCGACCGCGCCGGCGGCATCGCCGGAACTGGCGAGGCTGGCCAGCCCCTTGCATCGTCGGGAATGACGGTGCTGCAGGATGCCGCCAGCGGCGGGCCTGCATCGCCGGAAACGGCGAGGCTCGAGGAAAAAGCCCGGCAGTGCCGGGCTTTCGTTTTAGACGGGCCGCGTGAGGCCCAAGCTCTGCGACCGGCCTGGTCGCTCCAGGGCCTGCGCCTGCTTTCGCTCCTGCTCTTCGCGGCGTTGCAGCGCCTGGTGCCGGCGTGCCGCCTCGCGCATGGCATCCCAATCGGCCGCCAGCTCGGGTTTCTCGGCGCGCATCTTGCGGGTCGCCAGCTCTTCGACCTTCGGTGAGTGCAGGCCCATGCCTTCCTTGATCTCGCGGACGGCTTCCAGGCGCACGTGCAGGGACTGCAAGCGCGCCTGCTGCTGCATCTGCTGGTTCTGCCAAGCGCGTTTCGCGCCAGGCCGGGACAGTAGGCCCGGCTGGTTGGCCTGGGTCTGCTGCAAGCGCGCCTGCTGACGGTCGATCAGGTTTTCAAGCCGATCCTCGATGCGCTCCACCTGGTCGTGCTTGGCCTGAACGTACAGGGCAAGGGCTTCCTGGTAGGTCTGGTCGAGCGGGGCGGCCTCCAGGGCCGCTTGCTGCTCGGCCTCTGTGGCTTCGGCAGCGGCCAGCAGGCCGTCGCCGGCGGCGTCGGTTCTGCTGGTCGTGCTTGTTGCGAAGCCGGCGGATGCCGGCTGGATGCGGCGGGCGTCTGCCCGGCCGGCGGTGGGTGTGAGTCGTCTCAAGGCGTGGCCCTCCTTTTAGCCGCTAAAAGCTATCGGGACCGGCCTCGCGTGAGTTTCGGGGCCTCGGCGGCAACGGTTGCTTTGCCTTGCGCGCTGTAGCTGATGCTCTTTGCGCTCCCGATTTCAGGTACTTTATCGAAATCTGACCGGGCGTGCATGACAAAGTTCTTGCCTACCTGCTGGTACACCTGGTTGTTGTCGGCGTGAACGATCACGCCGTCATGGGTCTGCTTCTTGTCGGCCTGCTGGGCCATGTACAGGTTGTAGATGCCGGGCTTCAATGCGCCAGCCTTGTCAACCTTCTGGTTGGCCCATGCCCCTTCTTGCTCGGTCTGAACGATGCGTTGGCCGTTCATGACCAAGAGGCGCTGTTTCATCGGGCGCTCCTTATCGTCGGTGTGGTCATTTCAAAATGTGGAATAGATGGGCCTCCTTGCCAGTCCAGCAAGAAAAAAGCCGACCTCGGCATGCGCGAGGCCGGCTTTCCTCTCGTGGCCGGATGTGTAGTTCCAGGTTACACCCTCGATTTTATTGAAAACCGACCGAAATATCAGGTCTTTTTCGCGCCGCCCGTCTTGCCCTTCTCCTGGGCCATGACGGTTTCCAGGGCTTCGAGCCGGCCGCGCAGGGTCGCGGCGTCCTCGCGGGCCTGGCTGGCCTCCTTGCGCGCGGCATCGCGCTCGGCCTGGGTGGCCGTCAAGCGTTCGGCCTGGCGGTGCGCTTCGGCCGCTGCTGCCTTGCGCTGCTCCTGGTGCGCCTCGCGCTCGGCTTCGGCCTTGGCCTGCACCTTTGCCAGCTCGCCCCGCACCTGGTCAAGCTGCCCGGCCGCCGCCTCGGTGGCCTTCTGCTGCTCGGCCAGCGCCGCCCGCGCCTGGTCGGTGGCCTGGTTGGCTCGCTCCAGGTCGGCGCGCAGCTCGCCGGCCCGGCGCTCGATCTCCGTTGCCCGGCTGTTCGCGGCCGCCAGGTCGGCCCGCAGGGCCTCCGCCTGGTCGGCGCTCGCGGCGGCCTTCTCCTGGGCTTTGTCGCGCTCCGCTCGGGCTTGGCGGGCCTCCTGGTGGGCGTGATCCAGTTCCGTGCGCAGCTCGCCGGCTCTGGCCTCGGCCGTGGCCGCCCGCTCGCTGGCCGCTGCCAGCTTCTCGCGTAGCGCCCCAGCTTCCCCCTTGGCGTCGGTCTCTGCGGCCTCCAGGGCCTCGATACGGCCCTTGGCCTCGTCCAGCTCGCCGGTGAGCTGGTCGGCCAGCTCTGCGGCCTCCTGGCGCGCTGCCTCCATTTCCTGCCGGACGGCCTCCAGCGCCTCGCGCTCGGCGGCCAGCCGGTTGTTCGCCATTTCCAAGGCCACGGCCCACAAGTCGCCGCCCAGCTCGGCCAGCTTCTCGGTGATCGCCGCCGGTGCCGGCTCGCGGATCGGGGCCGCCTGGCTGGCCTTGCGTGCCCGCCATTCGTTCATCGCCTCGGAAATGGTCGTGAAGCTCCCGCCGCCGAGCTGCTTGCGCACGCTCGCCAGGGTCGGGTTCTGGCCGGCGGCGTCCAGCTCGTCGGCGACCGCAAATATCTGCTCTTTCGTGATTGCCATGATCGGGCCTCCTTTCGGCCGGTGTTGTATGTTGTAGCGTGTAGCATACTACAACATACAACATAGCGCAAGTGTTTAGCTGAACTTTTTTAGCGGCTAAAACGGGCCAGCCCGGCGCTGGGCGCGCAGGCAAAAAAAAGCCCCGCTCGATGGCGGGGCGCAGGGGTGCGGGGCGGCGGGGTCTGGTGCAGGGGGTCTAGCCCTCCAGCAGCGCGACAAGCTGCACTTTGCCAAGGTCGGCCTCGAACTCCTGGCCGTCATCCTCGTACTTGAGCCAGGCCCAGCCCTCGGCCGGCGGCCGGCGGTTGAGGATCAGGCGGGCCGGGCGGTCGTCGTGCGTGACCTGGATGATCGCTTTCTTGAGCTTGTCCGGGTCGGGTTCCTTCGGCTCCTTCTTCTTGGCGTCATCCTCCGGGCCTTGCCCGTCGCCCTCGGCCTCGCCATCCGTCTTGCCGCTGAACGCATCGACGGTGTTGGGGTCGCGGTCGCCTTCCTGGTGGCGCTTGTCCTCCAGGTACTCGCGCAGCAGCTTGACCGATCCGCGCGTCAGCTCCTGGCTGTCGTCGGCCAGCCACGCACCCACTTCCTCGGGGTTCTTCTTGAACGCCGTCACCAACTCGTTGATGACGGTCACATCCTTGGCGCGGCCAGTGTTGAACGCCTCGGCAATCGGTTCGGGCAAGTCCAGCAGCGTGACGTGCTGTGTGACGAACGCCGGCGACTTGCCGATCTCCTTGGCGATCTCCGACTTCTTCTTGCCCTTCGCCAGCTCGCGGCCGATGAAGTCCGCGATCTCGCGGGCCGTCAGTTCGTTGCGTTGCAGGTTCTCGATTACCTGGTCGGCCTCGTTGTAGTCGTTGTCGATGAAAGCCGGGATGGTGGTCTTGTCGGCCCATTTCGAGCCACGGTAGCGCCGCGCACCGTGGTTGATGAGGTAGCGGCCCGGCGCGTCCGGGTTCTCGCGCACGCTGATGGGCGACTTCACGCCGCGCAGCTTGATCGTCTCGCCGATCTCGGCGATGGACTCCGGCGAGAAGCCGGGGTTGTCCGCCGTGCGCGGCTGGTGCGGGTCTTCGTCGATGAGGTCAAGCGGCAGCTCCTGCGGGCCGCCAGGGGCCGCATTCGCGGCCTGTGGCTCGTCCAGCAAGCTCGACAGGTCGCCGAGGCCATCCAGGCCCAGCCCGCCGCCCTTGGGCTTCTCTGCGGCCGCTTGCGGGGCCTTCTTCTTGGCGTTGGTCTTTACGGCGCTGGTCATTGCGCGATCTCCATCTTCGTGAACACGTAATCCGCCAGGGCGCGCACTTCCTGGGTGGCCTTGCGCGCAGCGGTTTTCTTGATCTTCCACACTGGCATCTGCTCGCCCAGCGCCTCCGCGATACTGTCTCGCGCGCCGACACTGAACGGCAAGATCAGTTGCGGATATGCCTGCTGCAAGGTCGCCAGGTTGCTGACGTGGCGCGGCTTCCGCGCGTCCACCTTGTTCGGCACCATGCCGAGAAAGCGCAGCTTCGGGTTTTGCTTGCGCAGGTTGCCGATGACGGCAACCATCTTCTTCATGCCTTGCAAGCTGTACGCCTCCATTTCGACCGGCGAAAGCATGTAGTCGGCGGCCAGCACGGCCGCCGTCATGGCAACGCCAAGGGAAGGGGCGGTGTCGATCAGGCACACGTCGAAGAACTCGCCTAGCGCCGCGATGCTGGCCCGCAGCGCGCCGGCGGCCTGGGCCAAGTCCATCTTGTCCAGGTTGGCCAGGCTGGCATCGGCCGCGATCAGCGCCAGGCCGTCATCCTCCCGGCCAGCGAACCAGGCGCGCAGCTCGTCGCCGCCGGCGGTGAACATGCGACTGGCGGGATAGCCCGAGTCGTGGCCGGCCAGCGTCCAGCTTGCATTGCCCTGGGTGTCCAGGTCGATCACTGCAACCCGAAGGCCGCGCTCCTGGAAGTCGAACGCCAGGTGGCAGGTTGCGAAGGTCTTGCCCTGTCCGCCTTTCTGAATTGCCGTGACCAGTGTTTTCATGAGTTGGGTTCCTGTTTCCTCTTTCCCTTGGCGTCGGCTTCCCAACGCTTGACGATGAACGCTTGATGCTCCGGCAGTACCGCCGTCACCCGCGCGAAGCCCTGCGGGAGCACTTCCCCCGCCGCTGCCCACACGCGACTGACCGCTTGCGATACCGCCCCCTTGGTCAGCCCCAGCGAGGCCACAAACTCGGCCTGGGGCCTTCCATCGACCAGCACGCCGCGCGCTATGTCGATGGTCTGTTGCCCGATCTCCAGGCCCTTGATCGCCGCCTGGAATTGGGCTTCGGTTAGCCGTTTCTTCATGGAGAACACCCATATAAACTCCACACCCGGTTGTTGAACAAAAGGCGGTGCCAGCCGCCGACCATGTGCAGAAGTTTAGCTAAACTCGCCGGGCGCGTCAAGCCTTTTAGCGGCTAAAAATCACCCCTTCTTGGCGTCATCCGAATACAGCGCGGCTAGGCGCTTGAGGTCGTCGGGGCCTTGCTGAACCTCGACCACCCGCATTCCGTAGCGCCCCATCTGCGACGCGGCGCGCGAAACTGCGAGCTGCTGCGCGTGGTCGGCGCTCACGAAGAACGTCATCAACGGCCCCACGGTGCGCGTGCCGCCGCTCGCAAAGCACACGTCGAACGAACCGCCATGCACATGCGGATCGACGCCTTCAACGAGCCGCCAGGGGTCAAGGCCCCATTCCTCGGATTGCGCGCTGTACCAATAGGCCGGCGCATCGCCGTTCAAATCGCTGGCCGCGTACTCGCGCACCAGGACGGCCACGCGGCCCGTGGTTGGCTCCACGAATCCCGGCGGGTAGGGCAGGGTCTGTTTTTTCATGTCAAAGCCCCTTCGGCTTGTAGATCGAAACGAAGTAGGTGATCGCGGTCAGCACCGCGAAGTACACCAGGAACGACCAGCCGGCATACACGCCAGGCGTGTTCCAGTGGTAGAGCATCCGCACGAACTGAAAGAAGGTGGCAATCGACAGCACCCACTTGAGGATCGGCCAGACCAACACGGTCGCCACCCATACGAACTTGACCAGGCCGGCCAGCAGGCCAGCACCGGGGGCCTTGTTGGGGGCAGCAGGCGCGGCGGCAGGCTCCACCGGCGCGGGCGCGGCGGGCTGCTCGATCTCCTTGGGGAACTTGATGATGTTGGACATAGCTTGACCCTCCACGCGCTTACGTGTTGAATGCTGGGTGCTCCCACTCGGAAGCATGGTTACGGTGTGCCAGCACCAGGCCAAGCGCCCCGGATCACTCCGGGGCGTTCCTCCACCTGGGGCCGCCCTTGATCTTGCCTCGGCTCACGCAATACTCCCTTCTTGGCGTCCTCGATAGGCCCGGCCGTTGCCGACCGGGCCATGTGCTCTTACCAGCCGGCCCGGCGCTTGGCCTGCTCGACGGCTTCCATCGACCAATGGCCCTTGGCCTGCCCCTCCAGGGAGCATCCGGCGAAGTACGCCTTGCCGCGCAGTTCCTCGGCTTTGCGCACCAGCTCGGCCGCCTCGGCCATCATGGCCGCGATCTCGTCACGGCGGGCCGGGAAGTCGGTCGCTGCCGCGCCCTCCAGCTCGTCAATCCAGGGCATGATCTTGTTGTCGCTCATCGGACTTTCTCCGGTAGTTGACCTGGGCGATGTGCCCGGCCTTCAAGTGCTATATTAGGGCAAAATGCCCT
Source organism: Cupriavidus basilensis (assembly GCF_008801925.2). Taxonomy (NCBI): domain Bacteria; kingdom Pseudomonadati; phylum Pseudomonadota; class Betaproteobacteria; order Burkholderiales; family Burkholderiaceae; genus Cupriavidus; species Cupriavidus basilensis. Next base: position 23,794 of record NZ_CP062809.1, read on the forward strand.
AGCCTGTCAAGCACTTTAGCTAAACTTTTTTCGCTTTACCGGAATCCGAAGGCTAAACTTTAGCCGCTAAAACCTTTCCCTTGGCGTCAATCCTCTTTCCAGATCACGCCCAGCCCGGCCAGGTCGCACAGGATCGCCCATGCCGCATAGGGAATCGGGGTGTCCTCGCCGATCCAGCGGCGGATCGTGCGGTCGCCCTTCGCGCCCAGCCCCAGCGCCTTCGCGGCCTTGCTGCCGCTGAACCCGGCCAGGCGCAGCACCTCGCGGACTTCCTCGCCGGTCGGTTGTGCCCAGCGTTCGGCCGGCTTCAAGCACTCCAGCCGGATATTGGCGTCGTTCGTCATTCGTTCGTTCTCCTGGTCAAGTGATAAGCCGCAACTGGTCGAAGCCGTAGATCGACTGGATGCAGCTCGGGTCTGAATCGACCACGCGCCGGCCTGCGCGATTGGTCTTGTACGTTACCGGCCTGTCGTCGTGCGCCCACACCTGGCGGGTGTCGGGATGCACCTTCACGATGATGATGCGCTTGCCGATGTAGCGGTCGAAAACCGGGTGATGGACGCTCACGATCTCGCACCGCTGGCCGGGCTTGAACTCCACCCGGTCGGCCGGGCCTCCATCGCCATTCCTGGCGATGCTGCAGGTTGCCGCGCTCGCTCCCGGCATCGTCGTTTCCGGCGATACAGGCCCGCCCTCGACCGGCTCGGCATCGTCGGCTTTGACGATGCTGCAGGTCATCGTCGTTTCTGGCGATGCGGGATCTCGCTCCGGGCCTGCGCCGGTGATTTTTCCCTTGGCGTCCAACCCGGCGGCCCTGGCCGCCTTGATCCTGGTCGCGGCCTCGGCCGCCCAGCGCCTGGCGATGAAGGCCCGATGCGAGGGCAGCACCACATCGACCAGGACGAACCCCGGCGGCACCAGGACGGTCGCCGGTTCGCGCCGCGCCGGCGGCTCCAGGCCGGCCAGCCAAGCGGGCAGGGGAGCATCGGCCAGGCGGTCGCGGTAGCTGGCCTCGACCATCACCGGGCGCTTCTTCTCGGCTCGCTGCGCAGCCAGGATGCCGCGCGCAACCTCGTCCACCGTCATGCAGCCCTGCGCCGTGTCGAAGTGCGAGCGGTAGCCCGTTTCGGAGATAAACGGCCTGTCCAGGTCGATGACGTGGAACTGGAAGTGGGCACCCAGCGGCCCGCCGTAGCCGGCCTCGTACTCCACCAGGGCGCGCATGTCGCCATCCGCGACCAGGAACTGGCCGCGCTGGCCCCACAAGGGCACGTCGCCAGGCACCGCCGCGCAATGGCGCTCGATGACCTGGCCGGGCGCGTCGTGGTCGGCCATGCTGCCCACGTGCGTTCCGCCGTTCATCTTCCAGATGACGGCCTCGTATCGGTCGCTGGCCGCCTCGGCGGCCGCACCGTCGCCGCGCATGATCGCCGCGTCGATCTCCACCACGGCCGCCACGGCGGCGGCCAGCAGCTCGTCGCGTTCGGTGGGCAGCTCGGCCAGCAGCTCGGCCGCCGGCGCGTTCCAGTCCTGGCCCGGCTGGGCCGGCGTCTTGCGTTTCTTCGCCATCGGCCGGCCCCTCAAGTGTCAGCACGCCGCCACGCGATCACGTCGCGGGCTTCGTAGCCGTGGCGCTTGCAGTCGTCGCAGAATCCCGAGCTGAACCCCTTGTGGTTCGTGCCGATCCATGCGGCCGGCTTGCCGCATTCGTGGCCGTAGGTGCCCGGCTCGGCGTTGTGGCACTTGCCGTCCGTCGCGTAGCTGTTCGTCGGTGCCTGGGGAGCGTTGTTCCTGGTCATGGTCGCCTCCTGGAAGCCCCGGCCGAAGCCGGGGCCGCCCCTCATCAGTCAATAGCCCGGTAGATCGCGGCCGCCTCGGCGTGGCTGGCTGCGAAGCCGCGCAGGAAGTGATAGCGGTCGATCAGGGCATCGCCGGCGTCCGTGTCGGCGGCCTCGGCCGCGAGCTGGCCCAGCGCGAACAGGGTTGCGACAATGCCGGCGGCGTCGGCCGACAACTCGCCTCGGAAGCCGTTGCCGTCCACCTCGATCTCCAGGCGGTCGGCCAGGTCGGGGGCCATGTAAAAACCGCCGTCCGACAAGGTGTAGTAGTGCCAATACGCGCCGCTGTAGCGTTCGCAGAGCCGGCGAAGCCAGGCATACACCAGGGCCTCGCCGCGCATCATCAGACGCGGGCCGAAGTAGGCGGGCAGGAAGTCGAGGCGCTGGGCCTCGGCGACCAGGGAAGCGGTAACGGGTTGCTCTTGGGTGTTCATCGGACTTTCTCCGGTAGTTGACCTGGGCGAAATGCCCGGCCTTCAAGTGCTATATTAGGGCAAAATGTCCTAATCGTCAAGCACTTTAGCTAAACTTTTTGGCCGCTAAACCTTGCCCTTTCCCTTGGCGTGCATTACAATGTAATTCACGAACCCAACCGGAGAACCAATCATGGCTGCAAACCAGCTCGTACAAACGCGCATCGACGGCGCGATCAAGGAAGAAGCGGCGGCCGTCCTGGCCGCGATGGGCCTTACCGTGTCCGACGCGGTGCGGCTGCTGCTCACGAAGGTGGCCCAGGACAAGGCGCTGCCCTTCGAGCCGCTGATTCCGAACGCCACCACCATCGAGGCGATGAAGGAAGCCCGCAAGGGCAAGCTGCCGCGCTTCGCCACCGTCAACGATCTGATGGCCGATCTGCATGCGGCAGATTGAGCGCACCGGCCAGTTCAAGCGCGACTACAAGCGCGAGGCGAAAGGGCAGCACCGGGCCACGCTCGACGCCGACCTGGTGCCCGTCCTGGTCGCGCTCGCCGACGACCAGCCGCTGGAACCTCGGCACCGCGACCACGCGCTGACCGGGGACTGGAAGGATCACCGGGATTGCCACGTCAAGCCCGACCTGGTGCTGATCTACCAGAAGCCCGACGCCGACACGCTGCGCCTGGTGCGCCTCGGCTCTCACTCCGAACTCGGCTTGTGATCGGCGCGGGCCTGGCCCCGCGTCTCACGTTTCATTGACACTTGAGGGGCGCTTTCCGCGCCACCGGCCGAGCTGGCCGACCCCCTTCCTTGGCGTAAAACCTGCGGCGGTGGAGCTGCTGCGATGCTTGAGGATCGCGCGGCCGGTCGAACCGCGGCGACCTGGTTGGGGAGTGTGAGGGGGCTTTGCCCCCTCGCAAGCTCTCGAACTTACTGCCTTCCGCCAGGCGCTTGCGCCTGGCTCTCCTAAGCCGTAGCGCCGAAGGCGCTCCATTGTGGGGTGAGGCCGCAAGGCGGCCGAGGGGCGTAGCCCCTGGGGGGATGGGAGGCCGCTTGCGGCCGGGTGGGATCGAGAAGGGGGGTTTCCCCCCTTCGGCGGCCGGTCATGCTGCGCGGCAGCTTGGGCCGTGTTGCCGTTTTTTTCGCCAGCCTCTGGTTAAAACTACCTGGTTATATAAAAAGGTTATAAAGACGGTTAAAAACCTGGTTAGCATGACCGAAAAACGCGCGTAAACCGTTGTCACGCCAAGGAAAAGTGCGAAGAGGCCGCCCCTCAAGTGTCAATGGATAAGCCCCCCATGTGTCAATACGCTGCCCCTCAAGTGTCAAGAACCGCGCCCCTCAAGTGTCAGTAGGGCCGCCCCTCAAGTGTCAATACCGGGGCAGGGTTCCTAACAGGGTTATCCACAACTTCGGTGGATAACTCCATGCCGATCAGGCACTTAGGCCGCCTCGGCGGCCGCCTGGACGGCTCGACCAGGCCGAAATCGGCCGCTGCCCCCCAAGTGTCAACATCGCGCCGGCCCCGCTGCCCCTCAAGTGTCAACGTCAGGGCTGCGCCGGCCGGCCTCGGCCGACTTGTCCCGAAACTGTCCACAACGGCCGCGCCGGTGGGGCAGGGCAGGGAAGGCCCCGGAAACGGGCCAGGAAGGCCCGTCAGGGCCGCAAAGCCCAGCGGCGAGGGCCACCGGCCCGGTGAGCGTCGGGAAGGCGCTGGAAGCCCGCCAGGGGCGAGACGGGCGGCTCTGCCGCCTGGCTCGATGCGCAGCACGACATAGCCGGTTCTCGCGGCCGCCGGCCGGGAGAATCCCCCGCAGCTCGGCCCCTCAAGTGTCAAAGGGTGGATCTCATCGTCAGAAGCGGCGATGCGAGATCCAGCGCCGGCGTCGGCCGTCATCGTCGGAACTGGCGATGGGGCCCTCGGTTCATCGTCAAAGGTGGCGATGGTCGACCGTGGCCTGGACGTGGCCAGCCTCGCCGGAAATGACGATGCTGCAGCTCGACGTGCGCGCGACCAGGTGGCCGGAACTCCCTCGTCAGAAGCGGCGATGCTCGAGAAAAAAAGCCGCCTCGATCTCGGGCGGCTCTCCAGGGGCAGGGCGGCGGTCATCGCTTGCAATGCACCAGGTCGTCATTGATCCAGGCGCTGTCCACCAGGCCGTTTTCGCGCAGCTCGTCGCATGCCTCGCTGACCTGCTCGCGCCACTTCTTCACGCGGGTGGAATCCGAACCGCACATGAGCCGGAACGTCTCCAGCTTGAGCGGGTACGGCTCCTTGTGCGTGGCAAAGTAGTCGAACATCCGCCGCGCGGTGGGCGACAGCTTGCGGTACTTCTCCCACACGAATTTCGTGTAGTGGTCGCCGGCGAACAGCACCACCATTTCGGTGTCGATCTCGACCTGGCAGCGCGACGTGCGCTTGCCGCGATCCAGGATGCGGAAGCGCCGGATCAGCGACACGGATTCCAGGCGGCCCAGCCGCTGGGAAGAGAACTGCATCGCGGACGCTTGCAGCCGCGAAAGGCAGTCCTCGGCCTGCTTGTAGTAGCGGCCATTGATCGACCAGCCCAAGTCCTGGCAAATCTCGTAGAACGTGAACGTGACCGGCTCGCCCAGCGGCGTGCGCTTCGCGTATTCGAGCACCTGGGCAAACACCAGCTCGTCGCTGTCGGCGCGTAGCTCGATGCCGGTAAAGGTGATCTCCACGTCCTTGCTGATGTGGTAGATCGCCTCGCGCTGCAAGGCGGCGCGGGGCACCTTCTTGTTCCTGGTCGTGAAGATCGCCGACCGGCCGAAGTCGTTGGGCATGGCCCGCATGTGGTCGGGCCACGGCGCGAGGTCGAACAAGGAAAGCTGCATGTCCTTGATCTGCTGCTTCGTGTGCTTGAGCAAGGCGGCCTGCTTGGCCTGGCTGACCTGCTCGGCCAGCTCGCCGGTGGCACTGGCCGGCTTCTCGGTCGTTTTCTTGGTCGCCATCTGTTGCGTTCTCCGTTCGGCGGTCACGCCGCTGACTTTCTCGGCCAAGGTGTTGACCACGGTTCGCGGCTCGGGCGGAAGGCCCATAGTCCGCGCCAGCTCGGCCGACTCGGCCGCCATCCGCTCGGAGCGCGCCACGGCCGCGCTGGGCGGCGGTGGCGGTGGCTCCGGCGCTGCCGGCCCGTCCGGCAGCTCGAAGAGGGAACCGGCGGGGCGGAAAGCCCCGCCGGCGGTGCCGGCCTGCGCGTTGCGCTCGGCCGCGTAGCGGCGGGCAAGCGCCGTCGCGTCGGCCTCACTCAACCCGCCGTCGATGAGCTTGCGGCGGTAGCCCTGCTCGTCGAAACTGTCCGGCATATCTTCGTCCTCCTAGCATAACGCCCGGCCTGTGGCCGGGCGCGTTTCTCATTTGCCGCCTGGTTCCTTGGTATCCAGGTACTCGATCACGTCGGCGATGAAGTCAAAGCCGTACTCGGTCTGGCCGTCCTTCTCGAACTTCGTCGGCTCGATGCGGCCCTGGACGAACACCTTGGAGCCTTTGCCAAGGTACTTGCCCGCGTTCTCTGCCAGGCCGGCAAACGACTTGATGCGGAAGAAGTCGGTTTGCTCTTTCTTCTCGCCGGCGCGGTCGCGCCACACGCGGTTCACGGCCAGGTCGAATACGGCGCGGGCGCTGTTTTCGCTATGGCGAACATCAGTATCACGGGTAAGATTGCCGATAAACTGGAATTGGTTATGGCTCATGCGTAGCTCTCCAGGCTGTGATGAAGCCTAGAGTTTAGCTAAACCTAATTCCGAGGTCAAGAACTTTAGCGGCTAAAATTTCGAGCCGCCCATGCGCAAGGCGACGCCTTTGTATAACTACATCTTCTTCACGAACGTGCTGCGGCTGCTTGATGAGCGCCACATGACGAAAAAGGAGCTATCGGACAGGTCGGGGGTTTCGATCTCCTTCCTGTCCGATCTCACTACGGGCAAGGCCAATCCGTCCCTCAAGGTCATGCAGGACATTGCCAAGGCCCTTGATGCGCCGTTGCCCCTTCTGCTTGAATCAACCGACTTGGACAAGGACACGCTCGATGCCCTGGCCGGCGGCAAGGCTCCGCAGAGCCTTCCTGCCGGTTTCGAGCGAGTGGCGGCGGTGCTACCGTCGCATCAGGCATTCATCGTCAAGAAGTGGGGCGAGGCCGCCCGCAAGAAGCTCCGGGGGTAGGACGCCAAGAAAGAAAGCAGGGAAGGGACGCGGCAAGGAACTGAGCCAGCAGAAGCCAGCACTTTTTAGCCGCTAAAGCCCGCCGGGGTGGCTCAACCCCCGGAACACCCACAACGCAAGCCATAGGTTCGGTGCGAGGCGCACGGAGCATGCGCCGCGTTGTTTCTATTGCGATCAGCTCGGGACACGATTGAAAACACTCAATCCGTCATTCCGTTTGCTTGCTCGTCAAAAGACTTCGGTATATCGTATGAACCTGTGTAGAATGCGTGCGGTCAGGGCAGCACGCAAATCACATACATGGGATACACGGAATGACCGAACAGAAGCTGGAACACAACACGATCAAGGAACGGGCGAAGAAGAAGCTCGAACGCGACATGGGGCCGGAGCTGTTGGCAGCTCTGAACGATCCCAAGACCGTTGAAATCATGCTCAACGCGGACGGCAAAGTCTGGCAGGAGAAGCTGGGCGAGCCGATGAAGTGCATCGGCACCCTTCGCTTCGCGCAGGCCCAAGCCATGATCGAAACCATTGCCGGCTACCACGGCAAGGAAGTCACGCGGCAGCGGCCGATCCTGGAAGGCGAGTTCCCGCTAGACGGTAGCCGCTTTGCCGGCCAGCTCCCCCCGGTCGTGCCCGCACCGACCTTTGCGATCCGCAAGAAGGCGGTCGCCATCTTCACCCTGGCGCAGTACGTCGAGCGCGGAATCATGACCGCGCAGCAGCGCGATTCCTTGATTGCCGCCGTGCGTGCCCACCGGAACATCCTGGTGATCGGCGGCACCGGCTCGGGCAAGACCACGCTGGTGAACGCGATCATCAACGAGATGGTGCTTCAAGACCCGACCGAACGGGTTTTCATCATCGAGGACACCGGCGAAATCCAGTGCGCCGCCGAGAACTACGTCCAGTACCACACCAGCATCGACGTGACCATGACGGCGCTGCTCAAGACCACGCTGCGCATGCGGCCCGACCGCATCCTGGTCGGCGAAGTGCGCGGCCCCGAAGCACTTGATCTGTTGATGGCCTGGAACACCGGGCACGAAGGAGGAGCCGCAACCCTGCACGCAAACAACGCCAAAGCGGGCCTTGATCGGCTCGCCATGCTCATCAGCATGCACCCCGATTCACCCAAACCCATTGAACCGCTGATAGGCGAGGCGGTTCACGTGGTCGTTCATATCGCCCGCACCCCTGACGGCTCGCGGCGCATCCAGGAAATCCTTGAGGTTTCCGGCTACGCCAACGGCCAGTACGCAACCAAAACCCTGTAACCCTGTAACCCTGTAAGGAGCTTAGACCCATGCAATCGACCCTTCCCGCGTTCCGCTTCGACAGCCGCGCCGTGTTCTACCTGGGCATGTTCGCCCTCTTGGCGTTCTTCCTGCTGGCCCCCCAGCACGCTTTCGCCTCCGAAGGCACCGGCGGTTCCCTGCCGTATGAAGGCTGGTTGACCAACCTGCGCAACAGCGTCACCGGCCCGGTGGCCTTCGCGCTGTCGATCATCGGCATCGTTGTCGCCGGCGGCATCTTGATCTTCGGCGGCGAACTCAACGGCTTCTTCCGCACGTTGATCTTCATCGTCCTGGTCATGGCCCTGCTGGTCGGCGCGCAGAACATGATGAGCACCTTCTTCGGCCGTGGCGCGGAAATCGCCGCCCTGACCGATGGCGTGCTGCACCAGGCCAAGGTCGCGGCGCTGGACATGGCCGGCTTCCCTGGTGAAGCCATCGCACGCTGGGCCGAACGCGGCCACATCGCGGGGTAAGTCATGGCACTGCGCGCGATCCCCATCCGTAGGGCCGGCAACCGAGAAAACCTGTTCATGGGTGGCGACCGCGAGCTGGTGATGTTCTCGGGCCTGCTGGCCGGGGCGCTGATTTTCAGCGCCCAAGAAGTGAGGGCAACGGTGTTCGGCATCGCCTTGTGGTTCGGCGCGTTATTCGTGCTGCGCCTCATGGCGAAGTCCGACCCGAAGCTGCGACACGTGTACCTGCGGCACCGCCGGTACAAGCCGTACTACCCGGCTCGCAGCACGCCCTTCCGTGAAAACACGCCGAGTCAAGGGAAGCAATACAAATGATCGAAGCAATCGCAATTGGCATTGCTGTACTCGGTGCGGTTCTGTTGCTCATCCTCTTTGCCCGTATCCGTCAGGTCGATGCCGAGCTGAAGCTCAAGAAGCATCGGTCGAAGGACGCGGGCCTGGCCGACTTGCTCAACTATGCCGCCGTGGTCGATGACGGCGTGATCGTGGGCAAGAACGGCTCCTTTATGGCCGCCTGGCTGTACCAAGGGGATGACAACGCCAGCAGCACCGAAGAGCAGCGGGAAATGGTGTCCTTCCGCATCAACCAGGCCCTGGCGGGCCTGGGCAGCGGCTGGATGGTTCATGTCGATGCCGTGCGCCGGCCGGCACCCAACTACTCCGAGCGCGGCGTCTCCACCTTCACCGATCCGGTGTCGGCCGCCATTGATGAAGAGCGCCGGCGGCTCTTCGAGGGCCTGGGCACGATGTACGAAGGGCACTTCGTATTCGCCGTGACCTGGTTTCCGCCAGTGCTGGCCCAGCGCAAGTTCGTTGAGCTGATGTTTGACGATGACGCGGTGACGCCCGACCACACGGCCCGCACCGTGGGCCTCATCGAGCAGTTCAAGCGCGAAATCCGCAGCCTGGAATCGCGCATGTCCTCGGCCGTCAAGCTCACGCGCTTGAAGGGCCACAAGATCGCCACGGAAGAGGGCAGGGAAGTCACGCATGACGACTTCCTGAGCTGGTTGCAGTTCTGCGTGACCGGCAACTATCACCCGGTGCAGCTCCCCAGCAACCCGATGTACTTGGACGCCGTGATCGGCGGGCAAGAGCTGTGGGGCGGCGTCGTTCCGAAGATCGGCCGCAAGTTCATCCAGGTGGTGTCCCTCGAAGGCTTCCCCTTGGAGTCAACGCCTGGCCTGCTGTCGGCCCTGGCCGAGCTGCCGAGTGAATACCGCTGGTCGAGCCGCTTCATCTTCATGGATCAGCACGAGTCCTTGAAGCACCTGGACAAGTTCCGCAAGAAGTGGAAGCAGAAGATTCGCGGCTTCTTCGACCAGGTTTTCAACACCAACACCGGCAGCGTCAACCAGGACGCGGCAACGATGGTGGCCGATGCCGAGGCGGCCATCGCCGAGGTCAATAGCGGCCTGGTGGCCGCCGGCTACTTCACGTCCGTGGTCGTGTTGATGGATGAGGATCGGGAGCGCCTGGCGGCCGCCGCGCTGTCGGTCGAGAAGGCCATCAACCGGCTGGCCTTCGCGGCGCGCATCGAGACGATCAACACGATGGACGCCTACCTGGGCAGCTTGCCCGGCCACGGCGTCGAGAACGTGCGCCGGCCGCTCATCAACACGATGAACCTGGCCGACCTGCTGCCGACAAGCTCCATCTGGACGGGCAGCGCCACCGCGCCGTGCCCGATGTACCCGCCGCTGGCCCCGGCGCTCATGCACTGCGTCACGGTCGGCGCTACGCCCTTCCGGCTGAACCTGCACGTGCGCGACCTGGGCCACACCTTCATGTTCGGCCCGACCGGCGCGGGCAAATCGACGCACCTGGGCATCATCGCCGCGCAGCTCCGGCGCTATGCCGGCATGTCGATCTACGCCTTCGACAAGGGCATGTCGATGTACCCGCTCGCGGCCGCAATCAATGCCGGCTCGAAGGGCAAGACTGGCCTGCACTTCACGGTGGCCGCCGACGATGACCGCCTGGCCTTCTGCCCGCTCCAGTTCCTCGAAACGAAGGCGGATCGGGCTTGGGCGATGGAGTGGATCGACACGATCCTTGCGCTCAACGGCGTGGACACCACGCCAGGGCAGCGCAACGAGATCGGCCACGCGATCATGAGCATGCACGCCAGCGGCGCGCGCACGCTCTCCGAGTTCTCGGTGACGATCCAGGACGAAGCGATCCGCGAGGCCATCAAGCAATACACGGTGGACGGCTCGATGGGCCACCTGCTCGATGCCGAAGAGGATGGCCTGTCGCTCTCCGACTTCACGGTGTTCGAGATCGAAGAGCTGATGAACCTCGGCGAGAAGTTCGCGCTGCCGGTGCTGCTGTACCTGTTCCGCCGCATCGAGCGCGGCCTTAAAGGCCAGCCGGCCGTCATCATCCTGGACGAAGCCTGGTTGATGCTGGGCCACCCGGCGTTCCGCGCCAAGATTCGGGAATGGCTCAAGGTCTTGCGCAAGGCGAACTGCCTGGTGCTCATGGCTACGCAAAGCCTTTCCGACGCGGCCAACTCGGGCATCTTGGATGTGATCGTGGAATCGACCGCGACCAAGATTTTCCTGCCGAACGTCTATGCCCGCGACGAGGACACGGCGGCGCTCTATCGCCGCATGGGCCTCAACAAGCGGCAAATCGAAATCCTCGCCACGGCGGTTCCGAAGCGGCAGTACTACTACGTCTCCGAGAACGGCCGCCGCCTCTATGACCTCGCCCTGGGGCCGCTGGCCCTGGCCTTCGTCGGCGCGTCCGACAAGGAATCGGTCGCCGCCATCAAGAGCCTGCAAGCGAAGTTCGGCCATGAGTGGGTCGATCACTGGCTGGCCGGCCGCAATCTGAATCTCAATGACTACCTGGAGGCCGCATGAGCTTTGCCGACACCCTCAAGGGCTTGATCTTCAAGAAGCCCGCCACGGCCGCAGGACGCGACAAGCGCGACCCTCGGCAGACCGATGAACCGCTGGAAGGCGGCCGACGCCAGGGCGAGGCCGAGAACCCCTATCTGGCCGCTCGTCGCACCTGGAACGATCACGTGGGCGGCGTCGTGTCGTCTCGCCAGACCTGGCAAGTGATCGGCATCTTGTCGCTGTTGATCGCGCTCGCCGGCGTCGGCGGCGTGATCCACATCGGCAGCCAGTCGAAGTTCATCCCCTACGTGGTGGAAGTGGACAAGCTCGGCCAGACAGTGGCCGCCGGCCCGGTGCAAGCGGCCTCGAAGGCCGATGCCCGCGTCATCCATGCGACGGTCGCCGAGTTCATCACCGACGCCCGCACGGTCACGCCGGACGTGGCCTTGCAGCGCCGCTCTGTGTTCCGCGTGTACGCCAAGTTGTCGCCCAACGATCCGGCAACGCCAAAGATGAATGAGTGGTTGAACGGCACCCCGGATGCCAGCCCGTTCCGTCGCGCTGAAAAGGAAATGGTGAACGTCGAGATCAAGACGGCCATCCCGCAGACGCCGGACACCTGGCAAGTCGAGTGGGAAGAAACCGCCCGCGACCGTCAAGGCACACCGAAGGGCAAGCCCGCGATCTGGCGTGCGCTGGTCACTGTGTACGTCGCGGAAGTCACGCCGCAAACCACGGATGAGCAACTTCGGAACAACCCCCTAAGCGTGTACGTGCGGGACTACTCCTGGTCGCGCGTTCAATGAACCCAAGGACATTCACCATGAAGAAAATCTTTTCCGTTGTCGCCTTGGGCGCTGCGCTGCTGTCGCCCACCCTGGCCCTGGCCGCCGATGACCTGGCCGACAAGTATTTCACCGGCAAGAACCCGACGCTGACGCCTCAAGAGCGCGCGGCCATCGACATTGCGAAGCGATGGAACGCGGGCGCTGCCACCGGCATGAAGCCCGTCGCCGGCTCCAATGGCGCGATCAAGTTCCTGTTCGGCGCGCAGCAGCCCAGCATCGTGTGCGCGGTGCTCCAGGTGTGCGACGTGGCCTTGCAGCCAGGCGAGCAAGTCAACTCGATCAACCTGGGCGACACGGCCCGGTGGACGGTCGAGCCGGCCATCACCGGCAGCGGCCCCAACGAAGTGCAGCACCTCATCATCAAGCCGATGGATGTTGGCCTGGAAACCAGCCTCATCGTGACGACGAACCGCCGCGCCTATCACCTGCGCCTGCGCTCGCATCGCACCGAGTACATGCCGCAAGTCTCGTTCACCTACCCCGAGGACGCGCTTGCGAAGTGGGACGCGATCCAGCGCCGCGAAACGCAAGAACGCACCGACCGCACCATCCCGCAGACCGGCGAGTACCTGGGCGATCTCAAGTTCGACTATGACCTGTCCGGCTCGGCGAGCTGGAAGCCGGTGCGTGTGTTCAACGATGGCCGCAAGACCATCATCGAAATGCCCGGAACGATGGAGCAAACCGAAGCGCCGACGCTCCTGGTCGTGCGCCGCGAGGGCGGCATCTTCCGCGACGAGGAAACCGTGATGGTGAACTATCGCGTGCAGGGCAATCGCTACATCGTGGACACGGTGTTTGACCGCGCGATCCTGATTGCCGGTGTTGGTGGAAGCCAAGACCGCGTGACTATCTCCCGGAGGAAGTGACCATGCGCAAGATCATCTTTGCTGCGCTGTTCGTCCTCGCCCTGGGCGGCTGCGCGACCACCGGCCAATACGGCAACTTCGTCCCGCCGACCGCAACGGTCGATCAGCAGCAGCTCGCCCGCGAAGCGGTGCAGCAGCTCGCTGTGCTGTACCCGCCGGCCAAGACGCGCCTGGAGCTGCAACAGGCCACGCCTGATGCCTTCGGCCAGGCCCTGGTGCTGACGTTGCGCGAGCGCGGCTATGCCCTACTGGAGTTCAACCCGGCCAGCGCGAAGGCGCAGGCCACGGCGGCCAGTGAGCCGGCATCGCCGGCGGCCCTGCCGCTGCGGTACGTGCTCGACCAGGCCGGCGACTCGAACCTGTACCGCCTGACTCTGTTGGTCGGCCATCAATCCATCACCCGCCCGTACCTGGTGCAAGACGGCAGCTTTGCGCCGGCTGGGTATTGGGTGCGCAAGGAGTGACCTATGAGTGACCAAGCCGATCAAATGGCACCGGACGCCTCGCCGGGCGCGGTATCGAAGAAGTCCGGCGTGCGGCGTGTCAACAACATGCCGATGTACATCCTTGCGGCCGCGCTGGGTGCCTTCCTGCTGGTGATGATGCTGGTCGCGGCGGATCGCGCTGCGAAGCAGAACGCACCGGCGCAAGGCGCGGCCGAGAAGGCGGGTAACACGTCGATGTTCGCCAAGGAGATCGTCGGCGACAGGGATGGCGGCACGGTAGAAGCGGCCTCGCCGCTCAAGCCGCCGGAGCTGGCGACCGGGCCAGAGGCTGCGCCGGTGCTTGTCGCGCGCCCCGACCTGGACGCGCCGCCGCCACCGCCCAGCGGCAACCTGGGCCAGCCGGTGCATGACGATGAAGCCGACCGCATCCGCATGGCGAAGCTGCAAATGTTCCAGGAAGCGGTCAAGGCCAAGACGGGCGTTCGTGTCGATGCGCCGCGCAGCAGCGGGTCATCGGGCGCGCAGCCGGGCACGCCGCAGACGCGCGACGAAATGCTGTCCCGCCTGGCGGCTGTGCGGCAGCAAATCGGTGCGCAAGCATCGGGCGATCCGACCGCCGCCTATCAGGCCCGGCTCGCGCAGCTTCGCGCCTCGGGCGTCGGCGGCCAGCAGGCCGGCGGCGGCGTGGGTGGTGGTGCGCCGCAGCTCTTGCAAACCGCCGGTGGCGGCCAGGGCAAGAACTACGCGCAGTTCGCGGGAAGCGGCCAGGGCGACCGTTGGCGGCTGGACTCCCAGCCCGAAGCGCCGCGCTCGCCCTTCGAGCTGCGCGCCGGCTTCGTGGTGCCGGCCACGCTCATTTCGGGCATCAACTCCGACTTGCCGGGCCAGATCATGGCCCAGGTCGCGCAGAACGTGTACGACACGCCGACCGGCAAGCATCTGCTGATTCCGCAAGGCTCGCGCCTGGTCGGGTCGTATTCGAGCGATGTTGCCTACGGTCAGTCGCGCGTGCTTGTGGCTTGGCAGCGCATCGTGTTCCCCGATGGCAAGGCGATGGACATTGGCACGATGCCGGGCGCGGATAGCGCCGGGTACGCGGGCTTCAATGACCAGGTGAATAACCACTACCTGCGCGTGTTCGGCTCGGCCTTCCTCATGTCGGGCGTCATCGCCGCCGTGAGCATGAGCCAGGACAACAGCGGTTCCACCGGCAATCAGCAGCGCGCCAGCGATGCTTTGAGCGAAGCACTTGGGCAAGTGCTGGGCAACACCATCGCCCAACTCGTTTCCAAGAATCTGAACATTGCCCCGACCTTGGAAATCCGCCCCGGCTATCGGTTCAACGTCATCGTGACCAAGGACATGACGTTCTCGAAGCCGTACCAATCGTTTGACTACTAACGCCAGGAGAAAGCAAATGAAGCAGAAGTTTTTAGCCGCTAAAGTCGCTCTCGCCGTCACTCTGATGGCCGGGTCGATCACCACCATGTCGCCCGCGCAGGCCGGCATTCCCGTCATCGACGGCGGGAACCTGGTGCAGAACGTCATGACGGCCATCGAGTCGGTGGCGCAGACGCTCAAGCAAATTGAGCAGTACCAAACCCAGCTCCAGCAGTACGAAAACATGATCCAGAACACGGTCGCGCCGGCGGCCTATATCTGGGATCAGGCGCAGTCCACGATCAACGGGCTGATGAATGCGGTCGATACGCTGAACTACTACAAGACCCAGCTCGGCAGCATCGACTCGTACCTGGGCAAGTTCCAGGACGTGGCCTACTACCGCAGCTCGCCGTGCTTCAACGGCACCGGCGGCTGCACGCCCGCCGAACAGGCCGCAATGGCCGAGAACCGCCGCCTGGCGAGCGAGAGCCAGAAGAAGGCCAACGATGCCTTGTTCAAGGGCCTGGATCGCCAGCAGGACGCCTTGAAGTCCGACGCGCGCCAGCTCGAACGGCTCCAGTCGGCCGCGCAGGGCGCGAACGGGCAAATGCAGGCCATCGGCTTCGCCAACCAGCTCGCGGCCCAGCAGGCAAACCAGCTTCTGCAAATCCGGGGCCTCATGGTCGCGCAGCAGAACGCCATCGCCACGCGGATGCAGGTCGAAGCCGACCGTGAAGCGCAGCAGCAAGCCGCCGGCGAGGCGCTGCGCAAGGGCGAGTACAGGGCCAGTCCGGCCCGTAATTGGTAAGGGGGATACATGCGCCTATCCAAACCCTCGATCCTGGCAGCGGCCGCCCTTGTGGCGGCCCTGCTGGCCGGCTGCGAGAAAAAGCCCGAGCCGGTGACGCTGCCCGAAGTGAATGCCGAGAACTGCAAACCCGAGAACATCGCCAAGCTCGATAAGAGCGTGCAAGAGGCGTTTTCATCGCAGTGCCTGCGGGCCGGCTCGTTCAAACCTAGCGAACCTAAGTCCTGGTGAGGTACTGACGAATGAGAATGCCAGCCAGCTTGAAACTCGCCCTGCCGCTGCTCGTTTGGCTGGCGTTCTTTTCTACGGACGCTTCCGCCCAAATGAACAGCTCGGGCCTCTTCGATGACGTTCTGAACCGCTACAACGCCGCCGCCAGCGGCTGGGCCGGTGTCATCACCAACGCCGCATCCTGGTTGTTCTGGCTGCTGGTGACGATCTCGATGGTCTGGACGTTCGGCATGATGGCCTTGCGCAAGGCCGACATTGGGGAGTTCTTCGCGGAGCTTGTCCGCTTCACCATCTTCACCGGCTTCTTCTGGTGGTTGCTGACGAACGGCCCTAACTTCGCCTCGACCATCTATGCGTCGCTACGCCAAATTGCCGGCAACGCGACGGGCTTGGGTCAAGCCTTGTCGCCTTCCGGCATTGTCGATATTGGCTTTGCCATCTTCTACAAGGTGATGGATCAGTCCTCGGTGTGGTCGCCGGTGGACAGCATGGCCGGCATCCTCATGGCCGTTGCCATCTTGATCGTGCTCGCGCTCATCGGCGTGAACATGCTTCTTCTCCTGGCGTCTGGTTGGGTGCTCGCCTATGGCGGCGTGTTCTTCCTCGGCTTCGGTGGGTCGCGGTGGACTTCCGACATGGCGATCAACTACTACAAGACCGTGCTGGGTGTGGCCGCGCAGCTCATGGCAATGGTGCTGCTGGTCGGCATCGGCAAGACCTTTCTGGATGACTACTACGCGCGCATGAGCGAGGGGATCAACCTCAAGGAAATGGGCGTGATGCTCATCGTCTGCGTGATCCTGCTGGCACTCGTCAACAAGATTCCGGCGCTCATCGCCGGCGTCATCACCGGCGCGAGCGTGGGCGGTGCCGGCATCGGCAACTTCGGCGCAGGCGCGGCCCTCGGTGCCGCTGGCATGGCGGCCGCAGCAGCGGCAACCGGCGGCGCTGCTCTGGCGGCCGGCGCGGCCTCGGCCGCCGGCGGTGCTTCTGCGGTCATGGCCGCGTTCTCGAAGGCCAATGAAAACGTCTCGTCCGGGTCGGATGTCATGTCCATGCTGGGCGGTGGTGGTGGCGGCGACTCTGGCGGTGGTGGTGGCGGTGAAGCCGGCACCAGCACGCCCCTGGGCCAAGCCGCCGGCTTCGGTGGCGGCGGTGGCGACTCTGGCGGCGGCGGCAGCAGCGGCGGCGAGTCGAAGGGCGGCGACAAAGGCGGCGACAAGGCCGGCGGCGATAAGGCCGGCTCCAGCTCGAAGGGTGGCGAAGGCGGCGGCCAGAAGGCCAGCGGCGGCGGTGACGCCGGCGGCGCGAAGGCCGGCCAGGGTGGCGGCCAGGGCCAGGGAGCGGGGCAGGGCGGCCAGCAGGACGCACCTGGTAGTACCGGCCCCGGCATGCTGGCCTCGGCCGCTTCCGCGCTTGGCAAGGCCGGCCGCGTCACGGCCGACGCCGGCGCGAACTTGGCGAAGGGTGTAGGTGCGGTGGCGGCCGCGAAGGCCGCCAGCATGCGCGACTCGGCGATGGAACGCATCGCCGACACCACCGGCGGAAAGATCGCGGCCGCGATCAAGGCGCAGGGCGGCAGCTCGGCCGACACGAGCATCGACGTGCCCGATCAACAACCCTCGCCGACCTTCGGCGACAACAGCCTGGCCGGAGCTGACAGCTCTGCCGATCCCGAGTCCGAAGTAGCCGCGTTCCGTGACGGCGGCCGCAACGACAAATCTGCGTAACCCAAAGGAGTGTTCATCATGAAGAAGAAGTTGCTTTCCATCGTGGCCGCTGTGGCGGCCCTCTGCTCGGTCGGCACGGCCAGCGCGCAAGACGTGCTGACCGGCGACACCCGCCTGGCTTGCGAGGCGATCCTGTGCCTCGCAAGCGGCACCCGCCCGAGCGAATGCGCGCCGTCGCTTCGCAAGTATTTCAGCATCACGGCGCGGAAAATGTCCGACACGATCAAGAAGCGCAAGAACTTCCTCGATCTGTGCCCGGTGTCGAACCAGACGCCGGAAATGTCCGCGCTGGTGTCGGCCATGTCGCGCGGCGCTGGCCGTTGCGATGCGCAGGCCCTGAATCAAACGCTGGTGTTCTGGCAGGGCTACGAGGACGGGACGACGTACATCAGCAACCAGATGCCCGACTACTGCGCGGCCTACACCAACCACGCTTACACCGATTTCAGCAGCACCAAGCCGCGCTATGTCGGCACGCCAGAAAGGGGCGGGTATTGGGTCGAAGCGGCCGACTATGACCGGGCGCTGGCCGAGTACAACGAACGCATCCGGCGCGAGGACGAAGAGCGCCGCCGCGCTTCCTGGGGGGGTTACTGACATGCCCTTTGCTGCCGACCTTCCGCCGCAGCTCCAGGAGCGCGTCGTGTGCGCCGTTTCGGCGGCCGTGAAGTACGAAGTGCCGGCCAACATCGTGTTGGCCGTCGCGGAGAAGGAAGGCGGCAAGCCGGGCCAGTGGGTGCGCAACTCGAACGGCACTCATGACGTGGGGCCGATGCAGTTCAACACGGCTTACCTGCGCGACCTGGCCCGCTACGGCATCACGGCGGACGATGTAGCGGCCGCTGGCTGCTACTCGTTCGACCTCGCCGCCTGGCGCTTGCGGATGCACATTCGCAACGACAAGGGCGATCTCTGGACGAAGGCCGCGAATTACCACTCACGCACGCCGCAGTACAACGCGGTGTATCGCGCCGACCTGATGCGCAAGGCCGCCAAGTGGGCGGATTGGCTCGAAGCTCGGTTCGTCACGCTGGACGTGACGAAGGCGGGGGCCACGCCCTCGATGCCGACCGGGCCAGCGCCGGCGGTGCAAGCCGCCCAGCAGGCCACGGCAGCGGCCCCAGCGGCCGCGCCGGCGGCCAGGCCGGCAGCAGCTCCATCCATCAACGTCGCGGGCGGCTACGTGCCGCGCTCGATCTCCTTCAACAACAGAAGCGAAGGCTCGCCGGAGTAGGGCGGGCCTTCCGATTTAGCGGCTAAAACATGGACAAATTCCACGCCTTCATGATGCGCTACACGCTCGGTTTCGGCCGGGTGCTGACCGCCTATTGCAACTGGGCCGAATCGCAGGCCAAGGGGCAATTCGATCTGCTCTTGCTGGGCCTCGGCCCGATCTTCGCGCTGGGTCTGCTGCTGTGGGCGCTGCCGGCATGGATCGGCAAGCCCATTGCCTTCGTGCTGTCGCTTCCTGCGCTGTACATCATCTTCCTGGTGCTGCGCGCCTATGCCTCACGCGGGGGCAAGCGCGGATGAAGCCCTTGCACGTGCCGGATGGGACGGTCGAAGCGTTGAAGTGGCTCGCGCTGGCCCTGATGACCGGCGATCACGTCAACAAGTACCTGTTCAATGGCACGCTGCCGTTTCTCTTCGAGGCCGGCCGCCTGGCGCTGCCGATCTTCGTTTTCGTGCTGGCCTACAACCTGGCTCGACCTGGTGCATTCGAGCGCGGCGCGTACACGCGCACGATGAAGCGCCTCGCGGTGTTCGGCGCTGTGGCCTCGGTGCCCTTCGTCGCCCTGGGTGGCCTGTCCGCCGGGTGGTGGCCCCTCAATGTCTTGTTCACGCTCCTGGTCGTGACGGCGTGCGCCTACCTGGTGGAAAAGGGCGGCCCGCTGCACCTGGTCGGCGCCGGCCTGGTGTTCCTGGTCGGTGGCGGCCTGGTCGAATACTGGTGGCCGGCCGTGGCCTTCGGCCTGGCGGTGTGGTCGTACCGCAAGCGGCCCACCTGGGCCGCCGCGGCCGTCGCGCTGCTCGCCTGCGCGGCGCTGTGGTTCATCAATCGCAACCTGTGGGCGCTGGCCTCGCTGCCGCTGCTCCTGGTCGCTTCCCGCGTCGATCTGCCCATGCCGCGCCTGCGCTGGGCGTTCTACGCCTATTACCCGCTGCACCTGGCCGCTCTGTGGTTGATCCGCATCCCCATGAGCAAGGCCGGCTACCTGTTCTTCTGATTTGGAGTCCGCACCATGCGCAAAGCCCTTTTTCTGACCCTCTCCTTGGCGTCCCTTGCCTTCGCGCCTGGCGCGATGGCCGCCGGCGCTGCCGGCATGGCGGCCGTGAGCTATGGCGAGCCGGTCTTGACCGCTGTTTCGGTGTCCTTCTCCGACAGCAGCACCACGTTCCGGCCGGACGCTTCCACGGCCGAGCTGCTGGCCGAGGCGAAGGGGGCCACGATCATCTACGTCAGCGGTCGCACCAGCACGCTACGCCCCAGCGCGGCCGATGAGGCCCTGGCCTTGCGCCGGGCCTTGTCGGCCCGCCAGTACCTGATTGCGCGCGGCGTGTCGCCGCTCAAGATCATGGTGAACTTCGCTTCGGCATCCGACTTCGTGGCCGACAACTCGACGCCAGAAGGGCGGCACCAGAACCAGCGCGTGGACATTGAAGTCATCTACGTGCCTACGTACTAAAAGCCGCTCGCTTCGGTCTAGCGGCTGCGTCACCTGCCTAGTGGTGAGCAGTCGGGGGCATCCCGACACCCAATTTCCTAACCAACCCTCAAGGTCGTGTCTATGCAATCAACCAAGAAGTGTCTAGCCCTCGTTATTCCATTGCTCGCCCTCGCGGGCTGCGCTGCGTTGGATCAAGTCGCCAAGGATGTGCAGAAGGCCACCGCCCCGGTGATGCTCACGGAATCCCTGCCGCAAATCTGCCAGGCCGCGAAAGACAACCAGGTGCGAGCAAACGGCCTCTATGCCAACAAGGGCCTTGCGGTCAGCGGTGAAGTGCGCTCCGTCACCGAAGGCTTCCAGCCTCGCTATCGGGTGTTCCTGCGCTCCGGCCAGGTTTCGGTGCATGCCGGTACAGACAACAAGCTCAACGTCACCCAGCTTTCAACCGGGAAAACCGCTCGGGTGTCGGGTGTCGTGTCGGACGTGAGCTACGACTACAACGGGTGTTCGATCTCGCTGAAAGACGCGACGTTTTAACTGCGCTGCTGGCGTCCCCTAGCGGGCCTCCATCGCCGTTCCTGGCGATGCTGCAGGCCCGTTTTCCTTGACAGGGGTCGATTTGTTTTCGTTGTCAAAAGTGACGGTAGGAGATCGAGCACTGGCGTAGGGGTGGTCTGATAAGCCCTTGATTTCATTGGTTTTCCTGTTCACTTTTTCAGGCGTATTGTGTCTGCCCCAATCACCGGAGACACAAGATGCAAAGCTGGCACACAACCTACCTTGGCCTGCGAGAGCTGCCAAGGGAAATCAGCACCTTCGAGCTTCAGTCGTTTTTCACGTACAGCCGTACTGAGCGCGAGCTCATCAACGCCCGCCGAAGCAACGCCCACAAGCTGGGTCTGGCACTGCACATAGGTTTCTTGCGCTTGAGCGGGCGCCTGCTGAATTCGGTGCGCATCGTTCCGACAACCCTGTGGCGCCATCTGGGTGACGAAATCGGCATCACTGCTGTTGAACTGGCATCCCTGCGAGCCCTGTATGTTCGCGGTCGAACCCTCTTTGACCATCAACAACTGGCCTGTGATGTCCTGGGGTTTCATTGGATGACGGAGCACCAACGTCGCGCCCTGGTACGCACCCTGCGCGATGAGGTGGCCCGCTGCGCCGATCGGGATCAATTGCTCGTATTCGCTCGGCGCTGGTTGTATCAAAGCAAGATCCTGATCCTGCGCGACCGTGACATCCGTGTCCTGGTCACAGCGGCGCTGGGACAACTCGAAGAAGAAACAGCCAAAACGATTGCGGCATCTGTGCTGCCCGAACAACTGGTGCGCTGGCGGGATGCCATGGCCGCATTGCGCCCGGATGGGCAAACCCAGCAGAGCTGGTTGTGGTCGGCACCGGCCAAACACTCAACCAAACAAATTGGCGAGGTGTTCGAGCGAATCGAACTGCTGTACGCCCTGAATGTCCACAAACACCTGGACGACCTGTCCGGTCTCATTGTGCGGCGCTATGCACGCCGCCTGGCTTCAAGGCCTCCCTCGGTGGGGGCCAGGATCAAAGAACCCGCTCGCACAGTGGAGGTTGGCTGCTTTTTACGGCACTGCCTGTTTACCAGCACAGACCAAGCTATCTTGATGGTTCAGCGGCGCGTTGCCGATCTTTGGCGCACGGTCGCAGCAGGTGTCACGGAGACGGTCAATTGGGCTGACCTGTACAAGACATTGCTGGCAGAGCTGGCTGGTTTGGTCGCCCAGGGTGAACTTCAAGACGCGGAGTTGCGGGCTCGAATTGTTGCCCTGCTCAGTGCCAGCCAGCAAGGCAAACCACCCAGCCGGGCCTCGGTGGTGCGTGAGCGTTTGTTTGACGCCATACGTCCCGTGCGCTCTTTGCTGGCCGAAATCACCAAGCTGCCCTGGCAGGCCAATAGCGAGCACCCGGTGACCACAGCCTTGGCCCAATTGACGAAACTGTACGCGGGCAAACTTCGCGAACTACCTGCTGATGTCAGCGCCCCTCGCTTGGGTTCGGTCTGGAGCGGCGCGATTGCGGGTGCCGACCGGGAGCGCGCGTTTCGGGCCTTGGAGGTGGCCACCCTGTTTTCATTGCGACGTGCCGTGCGCAACGGTTCGGTGTGGATTGAGCACAGCCTGAGCTTTCGTGGCCGCGCACGCCTGTTCTTCACTGATGCGCGCTGGCAGGAAGAAGCCAAACGGCACTATGCCCGACTGTCACTGCCAGCCAATGCATCCACACTTTTGAAGCCGTTGCTGGCCAAGGTACGCGCCGGCGTGGAGGCAGTGGCCGTCGCCGCGCGCAGCGGTGTGCTGCGCGTGGACGAAGAACTCCACCTTTCAGTATTGCCGGCAGAGGATGAAGATCCAGAGGTGATTAAGTTGAGGGCCAAACTTGACCTGAGGATCGGTGAGGTGCAACTCCCAGAAGTGATCCTGGCCGTTGACGCTCAGGTACGTTTCAGCTGGATCATGCTTGGCCGCGAGCCACGTTCGACAGAAGAGCTGCTGATGGTCTACGCCGGCATCATGGCCCACGGCACCAGTCTGACGGCGGCCGAATGCGCCCGTATGATTCCGCAGTTGTCTGCCACCAGCATCCGTCAGGCCATGCGTTGGGCCGGGGACGAGCGTCGCTTGAGTCAAGCCTGCCACGCGGTGCTGGAGTTCATGCAACGGCACCCCATTGCAGCGACATGGGGTCGCACGGACCTGGCGTCGTCCGACATGATGAGCATGGAAACCACCCAACGGGTGTGGCAGGCCCGACAGGATCCAAGACGCAACACGTCCTCGATTGGCATCTACTCCCATGTGCGTGACCGATGGGGGATCTTCTACGCGCAGCCTTTTGTGCTCAATGAGCGCCAGGCAGGGGTCGCCATTGAGGGTGTCGTGCGCCAAGAATCCATCGAGACCAGCCAGTTGGCGGTGGACACCCACGGCTACACCGACTTTGCCATGGCGTTGGCCCGGCTACTGGGGTTCGATCTATGCCCACGACTGAAGGAATTGAAGCAGCGTCATCTGTACGTGCCGCGTGGCACGATCATTCCACCGGAGATCGCAGCAGTTTGCGAGGCTACCGTCGATACCGCTTTGATTGAGAAGCACTGGGACACCTTGGTCCATTTGGCAGCCTCGGTGATGAGCGGCAACGCCAGCGCAGTTGCAGCGCTGGCCAGATTTGGATCGGCGGCGCGGGGAGACCCCATCTACGAAGCGGGTGTTCAGTTGGGGCGCTTGCTGCGAACTGCGTTCCTGGCCGACTACTTTGTCAAAGACGCCTTCAGGAATGAGCTGCGTCGGGTACTCAACCGGGGTGAGGCGGTCAATGCCTTGAAGCGGGCGATTTATACCGGCCGGATCAGCCCGGCGCAGGCCAAACGTGTCGATGAAATGCAGGCTGTGGCCGATGCGTTGAGCCTGATGGCCAACATCGTGATGGCGTGGAATACCTCACAGATGCAGGCGGTCCTGGATCGCTGGTCGAACCGCCGCCAGGTCATTCCACCGGAACTGATCGGGAAGATTGCGCCCACCAGGCTGGAGAGCATCAACTTGCGGGGTGTGTTTCGCTTCCCGGTTGACCGCTATGCTGACCAAATCCTGCCTTCGCGGCCAAATGCATCGATAACTGGCACCAATGGATGAAACCGACCACGGTTTGACGCCACGAATCGCAGATTTGAAAGTGAACAGGAAAGTCAATGAAATCAACGATCTACCAACACCACCTCCGCGCCAGTGCTAGCTTTTCGTACCGTCACTTATTGCACTGAAAACGAGGAGACCCCCAAAGGCGCTTCCCGGCACCACAGCGACACCTTCGCTATTGAGTAATTCAGTTGCGAACGCCGCATCCGTATCGATGACCTTTCCTTGCTGCGTTTTCTTTCCAAGGATGTTTTGGCAGGAGGGAAATAGGTAAAACGCGCCGTCGGGCAACGTGCACGAGAGGCCGTCGGTCGCGTTCAAGATTGCGGCTGATATTTTTCGGCGCTCGTCGTAGGTTCGAACGAAATTTCTGACCTCAGTTCGAGGTCCGTTTAAAGCCGCTGCAGCGGCATATTGAGCGACCATGTTCGGCGCTGAACTCAACTGACCTTGAACCTTGCACATTGCCTTGATGAGTTCAGTTCGCCCAGCCGCATAGCCAATGCGCCATCCGGTCATGGCATAGGCTTTGGACACGCCATTGATGACCAAAGTGCGGTCTGCAAGTTCCGGCACAGCTTGTGCCAAGGTTGCGAACGTTGTGTCGCCGTAGACCAGATACTCGTAGATATCGTCGGTCATCACCAATACGTGCGGATGCCGCTGGAGCACCTTGCCAAGCTCTTTGAGTTCGGTGTCCGAGTATGTCGCGCCACTTGGGTTGCTTGGTGAGTTGAGCAAGAGCCATTTCGTGCGCGGGCTAATACGCTTTTCGAGCTCTTCGGGCGAAAGAATGAATCTTGGGCCATCAGTTTGAGCAACGACTGGCACGCCACCGAGCATGCTCACCAGCTCCGGATACGAAACCCAGTACGGAGCGGGAATGATGACCTCGTCACCAGGATTGAGCGTCGCGATGAAGGCGTTGGAGATGACTTGCTTCGCGCCGCTGCAAACCACAATATTCTGGACGTCAACATCAAGGGCGTTGTCGAGTTTTAGCTTCGCAGCAATGGCTGCGCGCAGCTCAGGCACACCATTCACTGGCGAGTACTTCGTCTTTCCATCCACCGCAGCTTTGTGTGCTGCTTCGATGATGTGGGCAGGTGTGGGGAAGTCCGGCTCACCAGTAGCTAGCGAAATCACATCGCGGCCCTGTGATTTGAGGTCTCGCGCAAGCTGGGCGGACTCTAATGTGGCCGACGGCTTCATTGCTTTGACCGAATGGGAGAGAAGGTTTGCATTTGGCATGATGCAATTCTCAATGCGTAATATGATAAATAAAAGCGATAAATTTTTATAAAATAAAATAACTTTTATTTATATATCATGATGACATTCAAGCAGCTTGAAGCCATTTACTGGGTTGCCCAACTGGGTGGCTTTTCTCAGGCCGCCTTAAAGCTTCACACAACGCAACCTGCGGTCTCCAAAAGGGTTCAGGAGCTTGAAGACGCCTTTGGGACGCCATTGTTTGATCGGTCGCTTCGTTCAGCACGACTTACGCAGAAGGGCGAGGAAATGTTTCGAATCGCCAAGGATTTGCTCGAACGAAGAGAGCTTGCAATCAACGGATTCGCAACTGCGGAGCCACCCGAGCGGCAACTGCGAATCGGAGTGACAGAACTCACGGCCATGACGTGGTTGCCTCGATTCGTGAATGAAGTGCAAAGCAGGTTCCCAAACACGTCCTTTGAGCCGGATATTGATGACAGTTTTGGACTGCGCAACAAGCTTCTTGAAGACCAACTGGATATCGCAATACTTCCCGATATGTTTGAAGACAGCCGGCTGGCCAAGACAAGGTTGGGTAAGGTTGTGAACGCTTGGATGGCGAAATCCGGCATCTTTGCGCCTCAAGCAGAGCTGACGGTCCACAACATTGCGAGCCAGCGAGTGCTTTCTCAGGGGGTGCGATCAGCGACGGGAGCGCTGTATGAAAAATGGTTCAAAGCGGCAGGCATTGCATCGGCAAATCGAATCGTGAGCAACAACCTCATGGCAACAATCGGAATGACCGTTTCAGGGCTGGGAGTGGCGCATCTGCCTCGCCACTGCCTCCAGCCCTTTGTTGATTTGGGAATGCTCGAAGTGCTGCGTGTCGTTCCTCCAGTTCCAGACGTTGCCTACGTGGCCGCTTGCAAAGCAGACCGGCACAGTGTTGTCCTCGACGAGCTGGTATCCATAGCGGTGAAGTTGTGTGACTTTGATAGAGCGTTTCAGGCGACATGAGCGAAGTGATTGGGCATGTGAGCACGACGAACTATTGAAATCGCATTCAAACAGGCGCCGCGCCAAGCCATGCGCGCTCAAGGAGTTCCCGAATAGCGGCTCGCTCCAGCGCTCGTGGATTTGGATAAGGCTTCTTCATCGCCGCATCAGCCACTTTGTCGAGATCCTCCGATTTCACACCCAATCCTCGAAGAGAGGTGGGCGCGCCCAATTGGGTGGCGAGATCGTAGATTCCCAGTGCCGGATTTTTGCTGTTCAGCGCTCTTGCAATGCGCGCCATAGCCTCGGGCGCCGATCCCGCGTTGTAGGCTAATGCGTGCGGAAGAACCACGGTATGGGTTTCTGCGTGCGGAAGATTGAGCATTCCACCCAGCGTATGGCACAGCTTGTGATGCAAGGCGACGGAAGTCGCTCCCAATGCCATACCGGACAACCAAGCGCCGTAGAGGCACTGTGACCGAGCAGATTGATCGGCGGAATTTTCAACCACCTTGGGCAGTCCCTGCGCGAGGGAGCGAATACCTTCCTCGGCGATGAGAGAGGTGATGGGATTTCGATCCTCGGCATACAGGGCCTCAACGCAATGCGCGATCGCATTGATGCCACTGGTGACACTCATCGGCGTTGGAAGCGAAAGTGTCAGCGCCGGATCGTAGAGCACGGTGCGCGGAAGAACCTTTGGGTCGCGTCCAGTGCGCTTTTCATTGCCATCGGTAATGCCGTAAATCGGCGTCATTTCCGATCCTGCGTAAGTCGTGGGAATGGCGATGATTGGAATGTTCGATTCCAGCGCTATCGCTTTTCCCAAACCGATCGTTGAGCCGCCGCCGGCCGCAACAATACAGTCGACACCTAAAGTGCTTGCAAGGGATCTCGCCTCGCGCGCAATGTCTAGAGGGACGTGCATTGCTGCTTTGGGGAAAAGTCCCGCAAAACGGGACCCCAAAGCGTCCCCCACAATTTTCCCCAGAGCCGTTTGTTCGGGGGTGCACAGAACAAGGGCGCGTGTGCCGCCAAGCGTTGCAAATTCTTCGGAAAGCCTGTCAAGGCTGCCCTCACCAAATACAACGCGCGCGCCCAAGGGCGAATAGGTAAAGGAAATATTTTGCATTGGTAGTAGAGAGCAGCGCTGCTGATCTCCTTTCAAGATCAACGGGCGGATGTGGAGAGGAACTTCTCTATCAACGTCAAGGTTGCGATCGGGGCTTCGCAGTGCGGATAGTGCCCCGCACCCGCAATGACCTCGACAGAGGCGGTCCGATAGATCTCCGACGTCGTGGCCCGCGCAGCTTGCTCACTGCAGGCCGGATCGTGCTCCCCCACAAGAGCCAGAATGGGCATAGGCAAATTCTTGGCCTCTTCACTCACGTCAGTTTGGCTTGCATCCTTGGCGTACGAGGCAAACGCGAGGGGATCGATGCTATCGAATGTCGCTGCGACCTCGGTGCGTGCGAACCCGGGCGTGTATCGGCCAGCCGTGCCACCGGCAACCATTTGCTCGCGATGCTCGGCACTGTTTGCAGCAGCATTCAACAGCGCCATGCGATCGGGATCGCGGCTTCCACCTTTGGCACTCATACCCGCGATTGAGACGATTGAGCCGACCCGTTGCGGCATGGCAATTGCCACCATTTGTGCCGCTAAAGCGCCAATGGAATGCCCGCCAATCGCGAAGTCCTTCCAACCCAAAAACTCGACGAGCTTATAGGCATCAATAACAACCTCCCGCAAGTTAAATAATCCGGGTAGATTTTTCGACCCGCCATAACCGCGATACTCCGCGATGGCATATTGAAAATTCTCCAAATCAGCATATTTCAGCATTTGATTGAAGGCATCCTGCGTGCCAAGCAATCCAGGAAACAGCAATACCTTTTTTGGGCCAAACCCAATCAACTTATAAGATTTCATTTGTTGAACTCGTTGTGATGTGGGATAGGGCGTTAAATATGAATCGGGTCTTCGCGCTCCATAAGCGCCAAGACGTCAGGCCTTGAATAGGCTTTTGCCAATTCGGGCGCGATCATCAGTTCAGTGCCAAGCAGGGCTTCTTCCTCATCCATTTTGAAACCAAGGGATTTGGTAGCTTCAAACATTACTCCGCCTGGCGTGCGAACATAAACCGATTCGAAATAGCCTCTGTTTTTACGGTCGGAGAAATCTGTAAATCCCATGCCTTCGGCATCGAATTTGACGCGCGCTTGAGTGTCGTAGTCTGGTACATCAAAAGCGCCGTGGTGAATAATGCCTTGTCCAAGAGTCCAGGTGCCTTGGCGCATATCGGGTTCGTGCAGAATATCGATTCGCTTGCCGGCGCCGCCGCTACCAGATTCATAGCGCTTGAATTTACCGTCAGAACTCGTGAGACGGAAGTTCCAAGCCGTTTTGAGAAAAACCTCCATATCTTCAAGCTCGCGTACCACCGCAGTCCAATTGTGAAAACCGCGCACGGCGTACTGTTCGGGCACATACTCAGAACGCCAGGGAGCGCGCAAATCGGTTGGGTCTTCGACTACCTCAAAATCAATTCCCGCATGTACAAATCGAAGGTATTTTTCACCAAAACGCTCAGATTCTGCGGTGATTGGGATATTGTTTTTGCCTAAATGTTCACGCCAAAAATCGATTGATCCTGCGGGAATAGAGTAGGCCACAGCAGTGAACTGGCCCGACCCTTTGCGCCCAACCAAACCAGTGCGGCGCAGCGGGAAGGTTGTCATCACGGTGCCGGGCGTTCCCATTTCATCTGCAAAATAAAGATGGTAAATCGGGATGCGACCATCGTAGAAAAGCGTCCGCTTGATGAATCGTTGCCCAATCACTTTGACAAAAAAATCAACATCCGATTGTGCAGATTCTGTGCACAGCGTGATGTGATGCAGTCCTCGAATAGAATCCGTGCTCATATTAATTCCTTAGGAAAATATTGAAAAAATCGCTTTATAGCGCACTGGAAATTTGTGAATCCAGCGGGAGAATCCATTTGTTCAAGTAGTCGAAAAGTGATTCGGATGCTTCATGAGATCCGCGAAATCCAACGTACAGGTCTGGCCTTACTAAAATCATCTGATTTTTATCGCCGCCATATGCCAATTGGATTTTCTGTGATCGGTCGACAATAATCTCATCTGGATTAATACCTTCGGCATGAGCCGATGTAATATGCACGCTCTTAACAAGGCGGCCATACTTTTTCTGAAGAGTCTGTGTCAAAGCGACATATTTTTCTTTCGCCTCGGCTACCGGCTCGCATAGCCAGAGCAGCGTAAATCCAGGGTGTCTTGTCGAGTCGTACAGACGCATTCGCGGCGGCTCGTCAGAGAGGATGCAATCCGGTGCCCGGTCACCTGGAAGCGGAACACCTTCGGCTAGATCGAGGTCGGCTACAACACCATCAACACCTCTGTAATTGTGCGAGAGCGCAGAAATGCGCATGATCGCTTCGTCATGCCAATTGGGATCTTGTGTGAGCTTGAAACGATCCGCTACGGGAATCGAGGCATTAAACAAAATCTGGTGCATTCGATCTGCGCCAGCCGTGACCTGTTCCGCGATGGGACGACGCTCGGTTGCATAGGACTCTAATACGTTGTGCGGCGAGCGCTTTTGAATCATTAGCGCGAGCTTCCATCCAAGATTGAAAGCATCTTGCATACATGCATTCATACCCTGGCCACCAGCTGGCGAATGCACGTGTGTCGCATCTCCGCACAACAAAATGCGCCCGAGCATATAAGTCTCGCCGACGATCTTTCGAATCTCCCAAGTCGAAGACCAATCCATCGCAGTGATGTTCGCCCCAGTATCGAAGGAATCTAATGCCCGTTGGAAGGCTTCTTGCGGTGTGCCTTCTTTTAGAAAGTTTTCAAGATCGCCTGCCAGGTAAATGCGATATTTACCGCCCGGTAAACCCGTAAGCAGCAAAAATCCTTTCGCGCTGACGTAATAATTCACCCAGCTTCGGTCGCCATTAAAGCCATCGACATAAGCATCAACCATCGACATCGTCATGGAATTGCCTTCGCGCTGTTCAAAAGCAAGTCCCAGTGTGGACCGTACCGTGCTTCGCGATCCATCAGCGCCCACTACCCACGGCACTACTATTTCTTCGACTTCTCCCTCTTTACCACCACGCTGCACTTTGACGCGTACTAAATCTGCCTCTTGTTCACTTTCAATATATTCAACACCATATTCAGGATGGAAATCGTAATTGGCAGCTAAAGATTCACGTAATGCGCGGTCAAGATCATTTTGATTGACCTTGCCATAGTAGTTATATCGGGTCCCAGGAAGTCTTCCAAAATCGAGAACGGGCGATTGATTTGAACCGAGGGAGAGTTCTGGAAAGTGAAACCGATTACCAGGGCAAACTTCGCGTAATTCATCGATACGCGATGCAAGTCCCATATGATCGAACATTTCCATTGTGCGAGCATGTAATGTAAAGGCTCGAGTTGATCCTGAAGGGTGTGATTTCTTCTCGATCAAACGGCATTTAATACCTCGACGAAGCAGTTCGTGGCAAAGAATAAGCCCAGACGGACCTGCGCCGACAACGAGAACCTGCGGGTTTTGAAAAACTCCAGGGTTATCTTGGATAGTCTTAGATTTCAAAATTGTCTCCTTCTGCTTTTATATTTAATTGACTGCATACCGTTCTCTGTGGAACAAATGGCAAGTCAATCGCGATTAGTCTTTAGCGCTTATTCGGCTAACTGACCGTTCGATGGATCTTCTCAAGAGATAGGCAAGTGCAGCAACGTTGATTAGCGAACTTCGGCTGTTCGGAAATCGATGTGCTTTTTAAGGGAATACCAGAGGATTGCGAATAAATCCGCTACGTGTGTTTTGGCGGATTTTCGGCCGCGAGAATGCTGCTCGCAGGCATGGAATGTGGCCTGCGCGCGGTCGTAAACCAACTCCGCAAACAGACTCAACTCGATTGCAACGTGCGCCTCAGAGCGTCACCTGCAAACAAGGGCCGAAGACCAGCGAGCTCGCCCGAGTGTTTGCCGCAAGAGCGGTTCGGCGGCTTTGCCGATAGGATGAACTAATGACTTCACTTCAACGCCGCGACAATCGTAGTCGCCTAAGTGTTGATTTGCAATAGGTTGTTCCCGCCAAGTCGGGATGCTGGAGGCTTATATCCCAAGGCCGAGTGCGGCCTTCGGGCGTTGTAATAAGCCAAGAATGCGGGCAACCATGCGGTGCGTTCTTGGCTGGTTGCCCAGATGCGCCCGTAGGCCCATTCACGCAGACACGTCTGGATGAATCGTTCGGCCTTGCCATTGGTTTGTGGGCGGTAGGGACGTGTGAACGTGTGCTTAATACCCAGAGCTTGGCAGGCACGCGCGAATACCTTCGACCTGTAGGCTGGGCCGTTGTCGGTGATCAAACGCTTGATGGTCACGCCCAGCGCCTCGTAGTGCGCCACGGCTGCCTCCAAGAAGGCCACCACTGACGGCCTTTGCTCGTTCGGGTACATCTGCACAAAACCGACACGCGAGTGGTCATCAATGGCCACATGCGCCACCTCCCAGCCGACTCCACGCGTATGGTTTCGCGGGTTTCCCGTGACGCGATGGCCTGGCATGGCGATGCGCCCGAGCTTTTTCATATCCATGTGCAACAGATCGCCAGGCGCCTCGTGTTCGTAGCGCACGACGGGCTCCTTGGGGTCGATGGCATTCAGGCTCGACAGGCCCAATTGCGCCAGCACGCGGCTGATGGTGGCGACGCTGCGACCGACGACCTGGGCAATGCGGCGCATGGGCATGCGTTTGCGCCTGAGCCGCTCAATGCGTTGCATCAACTCGGCATCAACGGTGGTGCGCGTTCGCGCTGGCCTGGAACTTCGGTCGATCAAGCCTTCGTGCCCGAGCATGGCGAAGCGCTTTCGCCACTTGCAGGCGGTGCGCTGGCTGATCCCTGCGGCTTCGGCCGCAGGGATCAGCCCCATGACTGCGATGCGTTCGATCAACAATTTGCGACCTTCGAAGGTAAGTCTGGCATTCTTATGGCTGTTCATCCGGCAGGATTCCTCTGAGTTGCTGAAGCGTGGTAACTCCAGTTTCCCAGACCTGTCCGGTTGAACAACCTATTGAAACATTACACCTAAGGACCCTCTGCACGAATCGATCGACAAGCTGCTAGTGCGGATCGGGATGGGATGTAAGGCGCAAACTGCAGCGATAGCCACAGCTATCGCGAGGATTTGCAACGCCGCAGACCGCCCGAGTCCGCGCGAGCCAAGCGTCGATCTGATTCGTGCAGAGGGTCCCTAGCCGCCGCTCAATTGGATTCGATAGGCAATTGCCGCGTCGAAGACCTGAAATTCCCGAGGAATTGCTATGTATCTTCCTGAGATTGATCTCCCGTTGCTTCGCGCAATGCTCGTTTTAAAAAAGCACCGAAACCTGCGCAAAGCGTCCGAGGAACTTGGTATTTCTCAGGCCGCAATGAATCGTGGCTTGGCAAAGCTGCGCCGTGAGCTCAACGATCCCTTGTTTGTTTCGACAGGACACGGCATGGAGCCCACGCCGCGAACTCTGGCCATCATCGAGCCGATCTCGAAGATCATTGAACTTGCGCTAGATGAAATCTCGCCCGTAGCGCCATTCGATCCGCTCACAAGCGAGAGAGAGTTTTCTGTCGCGGCATCCGACATCGGTGAACTGATGTTGATTCCCGAGCTAATGCAAAAGTGTGAAGGTTTTCCAAATATTCAATTCCGTTCGCACCGGCTTGCCATCAATAGCCTGCCCGACGAACTCCGCTCAGGCGCCGTCGATGTGGCTGTAGGCGCATTTCCGGCGCTCGAAAGCGGAATTCACTGTAGGCGGCTTTTTACAGAGCGGTATGTGTGCCTTGCCCGGCGTGGACATCCGGCCCTATCGGGTGACTTCACGATGGAGCGCTTCTTCGAACATAGCCATGTTGTCGTATCGACGGGGATGCTGGGACATGCCCATAGCCTTGTTGAAAACGCGCTAGTCAAAATGTTGCCGCGTGGATCCATAAAAGCGGTATCTCCGAGCTTCCTGCTGAGCGCAATCCTCGTCGGCGAATCCGACTGTTTGCTTGTTGCGCCATCGACGCTAGCGCGCCTGATGAAGCCGCGCCTCAATCTCGAGGTGCTGACTTGTCCCTTCGATGCAATGCCATTCGACATATTTATGTATTGGCACGAACGCGTTCACAACGAACCAGCACATCGATGGTTTCGGAGCTTGATTATTCAGAATTTTTTCCAGGCCGATGCTTAAATTTTTAGAGCGATTCTGGTGACGTAGGTTAGTGATCAGTCCGTCATCGATGCGCTTTACATCGTGTACGAGCCACTCACGGGAACACCCGTAGATGCACAGCTTTTGCGCTGTTTCCACGCCCTGTAGGGGCTGAGGTCTGAGTTTAGAGAAAGCCCAAACATCCCTGATGTTGCAGGTTGCGCGATGCAATCGTCGCGGGTTAACCCTCGGATGATTTGCTGAAAATTACCCTGTTCGAGGTATTTACAGTAAATGAGTACATGTGTTTAATCGCGAACATGTGTCAAATGCATGCAAATGTTAACGCCAAAGCACTTCGGGCTGTCCATAGCTTGCTGCCTGTCTTCTTCATACTCATCACCGGAGTTGCTCGATCAGATGTGCTCATTCCGCGTGGAGCGCAGCTAAATCTAGGTGGCGGCTCTGCGCTACTAGGATGCACTGATTTGGTCATCGGAGGTGCTGCCATACAAGGCTCCGGTGCAAGCACTATAGGTGTGCGCAATCTTTCGGTATTTGCAGGAGGTAGTTTGGACATGGCGCGCAGCAGTGTTCAGCTTGCCCAGCAATACACGAACAACGGAACTGTAAATGCAAGTGGCGGCAGCCTAAGTCGAGTGGATATTGCTTCCTGTCCGGCGATTGGCAAAGTGGGGGTAATAGATCCAATTAGTCACGCTACTCCGACATCTGTCGCTTCAGTTCCTTCGCTTCAGGCGTATTTCGTAGTATTTCTCGCGTTGGCGATGGCTGCCATGGGATGCAATCGCATTCGCCGTGGAACATGAGTCAAAAATAATTAATTTAATTTACTAAGCGCACATGAAAATCCATTTCAAATTAAACGTAGGGCTAACATTGGGATTAATTTCCACTGGTTTGTTGGCTGCTGCAGAAGATGTCGTTATTTCGCCTGCTCCAGGTGGTGGCGTGATCATCAATTCAGATGTCGGTAAGCCTGCAATCAAAATAATGCCCGGACAGCAAGTGCAACTACCCGGCTTGCCGTCGGCAGGCATTTATACAAACGTTGTGTGCCGAGATACGAGTGGAACGCTTGGAACATGTGCTTCTCCAGCTCTGATTGGAGCACCTGGGCCTACGGGACCTACAGGTCCTATCGGTGCGACGGGTCCTGCTGGCGCGGATGGAGTTGATGGAGCGACGGGGCCACAGGGAGTCCCTGGCCTAGATGGGCCCGCCGGTTCCCCCGGCCCAGCAGGACCTCAAGGTGATTCTGCAGTGAATTTTGCAGAGACAAGTTTTTCAGCTAAATTGCAAATGAATACAGCAGCATCGACCAGTTTTTTAAATTGGGATGTTGCAACACCGAATTATTCCCATCCCTCATTTAATCCAGTTATAGGGGTTTTTACAGTCCCTGATTCTGGAGTCTATAGAATTAGTGGGCACATCAATTATCAAACCACTGCTGCGGTGAATACTTCGTTGGGTTCTAGTATTAATCCGCAGATCGTTGTTAATAGAAATGGTAGTCTTTTGACTGCTACTAAACTACCCATCTTAAATGTAAACGTTGCATTGATATTAACATTGCGAGTTCCTCTTGGTTCCGCGACCATTCCTATTCAATCAGATACCTATTTGGTTGCTGGGGATTTCATATCAATGAGTTATGACGCAAATGGAATGACTATTCCTGTAACGTTTGATGCAAACTGGGCCGTTCAACGGCTACGTTAATTCCAAACTGCTCGTTGATGCGCCGGAGTTTTACTAGCCGGCCTTGGGCTCTATGCCAGGCACAAATGGTGCGCAGAATACATGCAGGCGACAGTGCCGCCGCTGAATAAGCTGCAAGGCAGGAAGCTGTATCTGCAACCGTTGCAATGCGCGAGGCGAGCGCGAAATGGAAGAGTACTGACACGTTGGCCGCCAGAATCCAAATCGATGCTGGGAGGATGAGCAAGTGCGCGAAGTGTTTCCGCGTGCGCCGGGTCCATTCATTCGCCGTGCGCGGGACGATGCTGGTTATTGCCGCGAGGGCGTAGTGGGGCAGTGGGGTCTGATCCCTTGGTTCGCCAAGGAGCCAAAACTCAAATACCCGACCAACAACGCACGCTCTGAGGAATTGGCAGACAAAGCCAGCTACAAGCACCCGTGGGTGCGTGGGCAGCGCTGCATCATTCCTGCCGCCTCGTTTGACGACCCCAATTGGGAAACGGGGAAGAATGTGTGGTGGCGCTTCAAGCGTGCCGATGGGGCGCCATGGGGATTGGCCGGCCTACGGAACACTTGGACTGACAAAACCACAGGCGAAGTCCACGAGAGCTACACGATGCTCACGCTGAATGCCGACCATCACCCTTTGATGAAGTGCATGCACAAGTCCGACCCAAAGCTAACCGCCGATCAGCAGGACAAGCGCAGCGTGATTCCCATTGAGCTGGGTGATGTGGATTTGTGGTTGGCGGGGACGGTCGATCAGGCGCAGAGGTTGCTGCGGCTGGCGCCTGCTGATGCGTTTGAAGCAGGCCGGGGTCTCCTCGTTTTCAGTGCAATAAGTGACGGTACGCAAAGCTAGCACTGGCGCGGGGGTGGTCTGGGTAGATCGTTGATTTCATTGACTTTCCTGTTCACTTTCAAATCTGCGATTCGTGGCGTCAAACCGTGGTCGGTTTCATCCATTGGTGCCAGTTATCGATGCATTTGGCCGCGAAGGCAGGATTTGGTCAGCATAGCGGTCAACCGGGAAGCGAAACACACCCCGCAAGTTGATGCTCTCCAGCCTGGTGGGCGCAATCTTCCCGATCAGTTCCGGTGGAATGACCTGGCGGCGGTTCGACCAGCGATCCAGGACCGCCTGCATCTGTGAGGTATTCCACGCCATCACGATGTTGGCCATCAGGCTCAACGCATCGGCCACAGCCTGCATTTCATCGACACGTTTGGCCTGCGCCGGGCTGATCCGGCCGGTATAAATGGCGCGCTTGAGGGCGTTAACAGCCTCGCCCCGATTGAGCACCCGGCGCAACTCGTTCCTGAAAGCGTCCTTGACAAAGTAGTCAGCCAAAAACGCCGTACGCAGCAACCGCCCCAATTGCACGCCAGCCTCATAGATTGGATCGCCCTGGGCGGCAGAACCGAACCGCGCAAGAGCTGCCACCGCACTGGCATGTCCGCTCATGACCGAGGCTGCCAGGTGCACCAGACTATCCCAATGCTTTTCGATCAAAGCGACGTCGACATTGGCTTCGCACACCGCAGCGATTTCTGCGGGCACTTTGGTGCCGCGTGGCACAAAGAGGTGGCGCTGTTTGAGTTCCTTCAACCGCGGGCAAAGATCAAAACCAAGCAAACGGGCATGTGACATGGCAAAGTCGGTGTAGCCATGGGTATCCACAGCAAGCTGGCTGGTCTCCAGCTTTTCTTGGCGGATGACACCTTCAATGGCCACGCCCGCCTGGCGCTCATTGAGCACAAAGGGCTGCGCATGGAAGATGCCCCACCGGTCTTTTACATGGGAGTAGATTCCAATGGAAGGTGTGTTGCGCCGAGGATCAAGCCGGGCTTGCCACACCCGTTTGGTGGTCTCCATGGTCATCATGTCAGAAGATGCCAAATCGGACCGCCCCCAGGTGGCGGCAATCGGGTGTCGCTGCATGAATTCCAGCACAGCCTGGCAGGCCTGGCTCAGACGCCGTTCGTCCCGCGCCCAGCGCATGGCCTGGCGAATGCTGGTGGCAGACAATTGCGGAATCATGCGCGCGCATTCGACCGCAGTCAGACTGGTGCCGTGGGCCATGATGCCGGCATAGACCATCAGCAGCTCGTCGGTAGAGCGCGGCTCACGTCCGAGCATGATCCAGCTAAAGCGCACCTGGGCGTCAACGGCCAGAATCACTTCCGGCAATTGAACCTCACCGATGCGGTGATCCAAAGCCGCGCGCAGCTTGGTCACTTCTGGGTCTTCGTCCTCTGCGGGCAATGGCGACAAATGGAGTTCATCATCCACGCGCAGTACGCCACTGCGGGCTGCAGCGGCCACCGCATCGACACCGGCAGTTACTCTGGCCAGCAAAGGCTTCAAGAAAGTGGCAGCCTTGCTGGGTAACGATAGACGGGCATAGTGTTTCTTGGACTCTGCCTGCCAACGCTCGTCCGTGAAGAACAAGCGCGCACGACCCCGAAAGCTCAGGCTGTGCTCAATCCAGACCGAGCCATTGCGCACCGCGCGGCGCAGGGCAAACAGGGTGGCCACCTCCAACGCCTGAAACGCCCGTTCCCGGTCTGGGCTGGAGATCGAAACCTGCCAGATCATTCCCAGACTTGGTGCCACCACTTCAACTGGCAGCTTTCTGGATCCTTTGAGATATAAAGCTTGCAGCTTGGCAAGGTACTCGATGGCAG
The DNA here is from genome assembly GCF_008801925.2 of Cupriavidus basilensis. NCBI lineage: Bacteria > Pseudomonadati > Pseudomonadota > Betaproteobacteria > Burkholderiales > Burkholderiaceae > Cupriavidus > Cupriavidus basilensis. The sequence continues at coordinate 61,390 of NZ_CP062809.1, forward strand.
GATGCTCGCCGGTGGCCTGCCAGGGCAGCTTTGCAATGGCGACGAGCAACGACCGCACGGGGCGAATTCCATCAATCAATCCCTCGCGGACCAGGGAGGCCCTGCTCGGTGGTTTGCGTTTCTGGGTTTCGGTGATCAAGGCTTCAAGACGGGCACGCAACTCAGCATCTGGCACCGCACCTTGCGCGCTCAAGGCAACAAGTTCGCCGAGCAGCGTTTTGTACATTGCGGCCCAATTGACGGTAGCGGGGACATCGGCGGCAGCCTGACGCCACAGATCGGCGATCCGGCGCTGCACCATAAGGATCAACTGGTCTGTGGTGGTGAACAGGCAATACCGAAGAAAGCATGCGACCTCCACGGTGCGCGCTGGCTCTTTGATCTTGGCTCCGGCTGAGGGCGGCCTGGAGACAAGTCGGCGCGCGTAGCGGCGCAAGATGAGATCGGGGATGTCTGCCAGGTGCTTATGAACGTCCAGCGTGTAAAGCAGGTCGATGCGCTCCAGTACCTCGCTGATTTGGCGGGTTGAGTGTTTCGCCGGTGCAGCCCATAGCCAACTCTGCTGGGTTTGTCCATCTGGGCGCAGCTCTGAAACTGAGGCTCGCCAGCGATCAAGTGTTGCTGGATCAACGCTGGCGGCGATGGCGGTGCCTGTTTCAACTTCAAGCTGGGCAAGTGCCGCCGCAATCAGTGTCCGAATTGCCCGCTCGTGCACGATCACCAGCTTGTTCTTGTACAGCCATTGACGCGCCCGCACGAGTAGCTGATCGCGGTCGGCGCAGCGCGCCACTTCGTCGCGCAGTTCACGTACCAGTGAGCGGCGCTGGTGCTCGCTCATCCACTGGAATCCAAGGACCGTGCAGGCTACTTGTTGGTGATCGAATAGCGTGCGCCCGCGTTCATACATGGCTCTCAGCGAGGCGACTTCTGGTGCTGCAATGCCAAGCTCGTTGCCAAGGTGGCGCCACAAGGCTACTGGAATTACCCGAAAGGCACCGAGCAAACGCCCACTCATGCGCAGGAAACCAATATGGAGCGCCAGACCAAGCTTGTGGGAATCACCTCGGCGTGCATTGATTGCGTCGCGCTCGGCACCATCGAAGGTGAAAAATGCCTTCATCTCGAAGTCGCTGATATCGCGGGGGAGCCCACGCATCCCCAAAAACGTTGTGTGCCAACCCTGCATCGTGAACCTCAAAAGTGGGAGGCCACCATACCCGTTTACAAAGCGAACAGGAAAGTCAATGAAATCAACGGTCTACCCAGACCACCCCCGCGCCAGTGCTAGCTTTGCGTACCGTCACTTATTGCACTGAAAACGAGGAGACCCCGAAATGGCGATGCGAGATCCAGGCGGGCAGGGCGGCCGCCATCGTCGGAACTGGCGATGGTCGACCGCGCCGGCGTGCATCGCCGGAAATGGCGATGCTGCAGCTCGACGTGCGCGGGCCTGGTGGCATCGTCGGATGCGGCGATGCTCGAGCAAAAAAAAGCCGCCTCGGGGTGCGAGGCGGCGATGACTGCCGGCGGCCAGGGAGGGAGGAAACCGCGCGTGTGGTTGCAGCCCTCCGGGACTTTAGCCGATGCGTGCCGCGCGGCGCGGGCGTTCCGGCTGCTGCTGTTGCTTCTCCGCACGCTCCTGGCGCTGCTCCTGCTGCTGTCGGCGGCCTTCCTCGATCAGCACCTGGCCCACGGCTGCGCCGACCTGGCGCTTGAGGCCGTCGCGGCCCAGCTCGCTCTTGTTCGCCAGGTCGTTGAAGTCGGTGAAGCCCTTGGGGTTCGCCTGCTGCTCGCCCGGCGCGAAGATCGGGAAGATGGCCTTGCCGCCTACGGCCTTCGCGGCTTCCTCGGCCTTGGCGCGGCCGGGGTTGTGGCCGCGCTCGATCTCCTGGGCCTTGTCGTCGTCGCCGGCGATCACGATGGGCTTGTCGGGGAACTTCTCGCGCAGGGCGCGGGCCACGTGCGGCAGGTTGCCCGAGTGTTGATTTCCATCCAGAACTGATCCACTTAACCCGGTAATTTCCGTCTAAAACTGATCCACGTAACAACCCTAACCTGCTGATTTTTTCGGCAGGAGCATAGGAGTGATTGACGTGGCAACATTAAGTGTCATCAGACGCTGGGCCCTGCGCGAGCAGTTGTCCATCCGAGAGATCGCCCGGCGCACCGGCCTGTCTCGCAACACCATCAAGAAGTACCTGCGCGCGGGTGTGGCGGAGCCGCACTACCCTCGGCGCATCAGTCCGAGCCAGCTCGATCCCTACGCCGAGAAGCTCTCAGGCTGGCTCAAGAGCGAAGCGGGCAAGTCGCGCAAGCAGCGGCGCACCGTGAAGCAACTCCACGCCGACCTGTCCGCCCTGGGCTACCCAGGCTCATACGGCCGGGTAGCCGCCTTCGCCCGAGTCTGGCAGCAGCAACGTCAGGAAGCGCAGCAGACCACCGGCCGAGGCACCTTCGTGCCGCTGGCCTTCGGTCCTGGCGAAGCGTTCCAATTCGACTGGAGCGAAGACTGGGCCGTCATCGGCGGCGAGCGCACCAAGCTGCAGGTAGCCCACTTCAAGCTCAGCCACAGTCGCGCCTTCACCGTGCGGGCTTATCCGCTGCAAACCCACGAGATGCTGTTCGATGCGCACAACCATGCCTTCGCGGTGTTGGGTGGCATTCCCCGGCGCGGTATCTACGACAACATGCGCACCGCCGTGGACAAGGTGCGCCGGGGCAAGGAGCGCGACGTCAACGCCCGTTTCAGCGCCATGGTCAGCCACTACCTGTTCGAGGCCGAGTTCTGCAATCCGGCCTCGGGCTGGGAGAAAGGGCAGGTGGAGAAGAACGTGCGTGATGCGCGTCACCGGCTGTGGCAACCCGTGCCGGCGTTTCCAACCCTGGCCGAACTCAACGAGTGGCTGGAGAACCGCTGCAAGACCTTGTGGCGCGAGATCGTCCACGGCAAGCTGCCAGGCACGGTGGCCGATGTCTGGGAGCAGGAGCGGCCCACCCTGATGCCGATGCCGCGCCCCTTCGACGGCTTCGTCGAACACACCAAGCGGGTCTCGCCCACCTGCCTGGTGCACTTCGAGCGCAACCGCTACAGCGTGCCGGCCTCCTACGCCAACCGGCCGGTGAGTCTGCGGGTCTACGCCGAGCGGCTGGTGGTCGCCGCCGAAGGTCAGATCTTGTGCGAGCACACGCGCCTCATCGACCGGCGCCACGACGTCGGTGGTCGGACCGTCTACGACTGGCGTCACTACCTGGCGGTGCTGCAGCGCAAGCCCGGTGCCTTGCGCAACGGTGCTCCGTTCGCCGAACTGCCGCCAGCCTTCAAACGGCTGCAGGCCATGTTGCTGCGCCAATCGGGTGGCGACCGGGAGATGGTGGAGATCCTGGCCCTGGTTCTGCACCACGATGAACAGGCCGTGCTGGCCGCCGTGGAGCTGGCCTTGGAAGCTGGCGTGCCGACCAAGACCCATGTGCTGAACGTGCTGCATCGTTTGCTGGAAGGGGAGCCGGCGCCTGCGGCGCCGGTGACGGCACCACAGGCCCTGCGCTTGGTCAACGAACCTCAAGCCAACGTGCTGCGCTACGACCAGTTGCGCCGCCCCGCGGCTGCCCGCACAGCCCAGGAGGTGCGTCATGCGTCATGACCCTGCCAGCGGCGCCATCGTGATCATGCTGCGAGAGCTCAAGATGTATGGCATGGCCCAGGCCGTGGCCGAGCTGACCGCACAAGGGGCACCGGCGTTCGAGGCGGCACAACCCATCCTGGCCCAACTGCTCAAGGCGGAAACCGCCGAGCGCGAGGTGCGCTCCGTGGCCTACCAATTGAAGGTGGCCCGTTTCCCTGTGTACCGGGACTTGGCCGGTTTCGACTTCGCCCACAGCGAAGTCAATGAGGCGCTGGCGCGGCAGTTGCACCGTTGCGAGTTTCTGGAGGAGGCCAACAATGTGGTGTTGGTCGGGGGCCCGGGCACTGGTAAGACCCACCTGGCCACGGCGCTCGGTGTGCAGGCCATCGAGCATCATCACCGGCGAGTCCGGTTCTTCTCCACGGTCGAACTGGTCAATGCGCTGGAGGTCGAGAAGGCGCAGGGCAAGTCGGGACAGATCGCCACCCGGCTCATGTACGCCGATCTGGTGATCCTCGACGAACTGGGTTATCTGCCATTCAGCGCGTCCGGTGGGGCCTTGCTGTTCCACCTGCTGTCCAAGCTTTACGAACGCACCAGCGTCGTGATCACGACCAACCTGAGCTTCAGCGAATGGGCGTCGGTGTTCGGTGATGCGAAGATGACGACGGCGCTGTTGGACCGGCTTACGCACCACTGCCATATCCTGGAAACTGGCAACGACAGCTTCCGATTCAAGAACAGCTCGGCGCTGCCGGCACAATCCAAGAAGGAGAAAACCAAGAACTTATCCACACCGTGAGCCTTCCAGGCTTGCAAAAAGGGTGGATCAAGATTCGATGGAAATGCCGGCTCAGGGTTGCATGGAAATTAACATGACCGCTTCTGGACGCCCCTGGATGCCTCCGTGGCGGCCGTCATGGATGACACCCGCAAGGAACTGCAGCGGGCTGGCGTGGTCTTCGTCGAGCTGGATCTTCCGGGACTGGATGCGTTGAACAATTCCGTGGGCTTTCCCGTCGGGCTGTTCGAGTTCATGGCCGAGATGCCGGACTACCTGAAGGCCTCGGGCCACCCGCTGGACATCGAGGCGCTGCTGGCGGGCATCGGCAGTCCGGACGTCGCCGGCATCCTGCGGCCTTTGCTGGGCAGCGGCGCCATCCCCGAGCCGGTGTACCGTGCCGCGCTCGCCGACCGCCAAAGGCTGCAGGAGCTGTACCTCAGAACCTTTGCACAACACCAGGTGCGCGCCCTTGCCTTCCCGACCTCCGCCTTGACCGCCCGGCCCCTCGGAACCGACGACACGGTGGAGTTCCTTGGCCAGCGCTGTCCTGCATTCATGATCTATATCCGCAACACCGACCCGGGCAGCAATGCCGGCATACCGGGCCTGAGCCTGCCGGCAGGCATTGGTCCTGACGGCCTGCCCGTGGGGCTCGAGCTCGATGGGCCGGCTGGATCGGACCGTGACCTGCTGGCCATCGGTGCCGCCCTGGAGACCGTGCTGCCTCCTATCGGCCGACCATCGTTGAGGTCCCCGGAAGGGGCGTAAGTCTTGAATGCACCATGGCCAGGCGCTTGCGCTGGCCGTTGGACAGGTCGGCGCGCTAGCCAAGCGGTCGCGCACGCTGGGCCTGCGCGCCAGGCTTTAGGCGTCTTGCGGCGTCTAGGAACGCCCGGAGCACCGGTACACGCGAATCGGTCAGGTAGGTCAGGCTGACCGGGACTTGAGCGCTGGCGGCGGTCATCTCAATCATTCGAACGAATGGCCGCCTCAGCATGGCCACCGAAGCCGGGACCAGGGTGACACCCGCCCCGGCGGCCACGAGCCCAAGGGCAGCGTTGACATCTTCGACAATCGCCGTGACACGCGGTTCGACCCCGGCCCGTCGCATCAAGGCGATGACTTCGTCCGCAAAGCTCGGCCGACCCTCTTGCGGGAAAAGGACCAGGGATTCACTTTTGAGTCGTAGCAATGTCGGCTCTCGGCTCAGTTCGCGTGCAACGCTTGAACTTGCGGCGATGTACAGCCGCTCATAGTGCAGGTGTTCGACCGTGATTCCAGTTTCCTGCGGGTAAAAGCGGCCTACGCCGACGTGAATTGTTCCGGCGCGCAAGGCTTCCATCTGCCGCACCTTGGACATTTGGGCCAGCGACAGAGTCGCTCCGGGAACCGCCTGCGTGAATGCGTGAAGCAAGGCCGGCACCGTCTGGTAGATCGCTGTGCCAAGGTAGCCAACGTCAAGTTGACCGATCTCGCCCCGGCTGGCGGCACGTGACCGGTCCACGGAAGTCCGGCCCAATTCCAACATCCGTCGTGCATCCTCGAGAAAGGCCGCGCCAGCCGGTGTGAGTCGCACACCGCGCGGGCCTCGCTCGAACAGCAGCACCCCCAAATGCTGCTCAAGCGCCTGAATCTGTCGTGTGACCGGGGGCTGCGAAATGTGGAGTCGCCGCGCTGCCGCGCCCACGTTCCCCTCTTCAGCCGCCGCAACAAAGTAACGAAGCTGCCGAAATTCCATCTTTCTCCACCTTCATTCGCTCAGATAGACGAATGCATGTTGCCAGGAGGCCAATACCGAAGTCGTATCACTAGCGTCGATACAAGGTATTAGACCATATGGCTTGGTTTTCCTAGACTGCTGCCATGCCAAACGAAGAAGCCATCGCCGAGCACCACGATGACGGCGCTGATCGCGCGGCGGCCAGGATGGAAGCCGTGGAAACAGCCATTGTCGATCTACCCCTGCGTCGAGTTCGGCGGTTTGCCCGCCTCAAGGAGCATGTTTTGTGGCTCCCCCAAAGCCCAGGCCTCAACATCAAGCTGGACGAAAGCCAGATGCGGCGCTTCGCTCGCGCTTCTCCGCACCGGATCGATCACCGCACCGCTTGAATGCGTATTCCAATCCGATTCCACTTTTTTGCGAAACGAGAGAACCATGAAAAACCCGAGAGTCCATGAAATTGCCACCGCCATGATCGATGCCGTGCGCAAGGTATTGGTTGACCACCAAGTGACCGAAGCCGAGTACCGGGCGGGGGTGATGTATATGATGAAGGTCGCGGAAGCCAAGGAAACAGGCTTGATCAGCGACGTATTCCTGAACAGCACGATTGTCGAAATCAAGGCGGCGAACACGCACGGGTCGGCACCGGCCATACAGGGGCCGTACTTCAAAGAGGATGCGCCCTTTGTCGACGGCAAACTGAAGACATACGACAGCGATGACCACAAGCCGCTGCTCCTGCATGGGACTGTCAAGGACGAAGCCGGCGGTGTGGTGAGCGATGCGGTCATCGATATCTGGCACTCCACGCCTGATGGCCGGTACAGCGGTTTCGGCGGCTATCACGGAGATATGCCGGTCGAATACTACCGAGGCAAGGTCCGTACGGACTTGCAAGGTCGTTGGCGCGTGCAAACCACATTGCCGGCGCCCTATCAGATCCCCAACAAAGGGCCGACCGGTGCCCTGCTCACCATGATGGGAAGCCATACCTGGCGCCCCGCCCACGTGCATTTCAAAATCCGGAAGGACGGCTTTGAACCGCTGACCACGCAATACTACTTTGAAGGCGGCGAGTGGGTAGACAGTGACTGCTGCAACGGCGTCCAGCCCGAACTTGTCATGCCGGCGGCCATAGAGCAGAACATGCAGGTGATGGTTCTGGACTTCGTGATCGAAAAGCCTCGCGCCTGAGCTTGCAGAGGACGATCTCATGTGTCACGACACTGTTCCCTCCTTGTTTCCGCGAGCGCATGCAACCGGGCGCATCGATGGTGCCATCAGCGCCTTGCGCTATGCCGGTGCATCGAGCGGTCCGCGCCTGCTGGTGCTGCCGGACATCTACGGCTGCAATGGCTTCTACCGTGGCTACGCGGCATACCTGGCCGAGCAAGGCGCCAGCGAGGTGCTGCTTGTGGACCCATTCGCCGCATTCGGCGAGTTGCCACAAGCCACTCGCGAGGCAGCTTTCCAGCGGCGCCACCGACTGGCAGATCGCGCCTTTGTCAAGAACCTGATTGCGTTCATCGAGAGCCAGCGCATCGACGGCGTGGTCGGATATTGCATCGGGGGATTGTTCGTCTTCGAGCTGGCGCGGCAACAGGTCGTGTCGCGCCTGCTGGCCTATTACCCATTTCCGCAAGGGCTCGAAAACCACGATCCGGTAGACGTCCCGTTCGACTATCTGCCGGAGGTTCGGTCGCGACACACCGTCATCGTTGGAGACAACGACACGCTGCTTGGTGCGCAGAACCTGTTGCAACTGGAATCTCAAGCACGTGCGAACGACGCGATCGACTTGCATGTGATGAAAGGTGCGGGCCACGGCTTTCTCGCGGATCTGGAGTCGGTTGATGCAGATCGTGCGGCGATGGCAAGGCAGGCACTGCTGATCGGCACGAACACATTGTTCGGGCGGTGATGCGCGGCGGGCGTGATGGGATCGTCGCGTCCTCCGTCCGGAACGAGCGCCCTTGCCGATGGTTCGACCTGAATCTCAATATCTAACGCTCACAACACGTCGCAGACCTGTCGCCAACTGACTGGAACGAAGTTCTGCCTGTTGGAGTTCAACCATTCAGTGAGCGAAGTGCATCCAAGAGTGAGCACCCTCACGCTGCTATCAAGGAGACATCATGAATGAAAAAGCAACCGTCATCGAAACTGACGTTCTCGTCGTAGGTAGTGGTCCCGCCGGGGCTGCATCGACCTTACTTCTCGCGACCTACGGCGTGAAAACGCTGTGCGTCAGCAAATATGCCACGACGTCGCGCACTCCGCGCTCGCACATCACCAACCAGCGCACGATGGAGGTGATGCGTGATCTTGGGCTCGAACTCGAGTGCGAGGCAATGGCATCACCGGCCGAGCTGATGGGTGAGAACGTCTATTGCACGAGTCTCGTCGGAGACGAACTGGGCCGGGTTCTGACCTGGGGTACCCATCCGCAACGCCGGGCCGACTACGAGCTCGCGTCGCCCACGCACATGTGCGATCTCCCCCAGAATCTGCTCGAACCCATCATGATCAACCACGCGGCGCGGCGCGGCGCCGACGTGCGTTTTCATACGGAGTTCGTTTCGTTGAAGCAAGACGAAACAGGCGTCACGGCGACCGTCCGCGATCACTTGCTGGATCGCCAGTACGACATTCGAGCCAAGTACCTCATTGGAGCGGACGGCGCGAACTCTCAGGTCGTAGACCAGGTCGGCCTACCCGTGGAGGGAAAGATGGGCGTGTCCGGGTCGATCAACGTGGTGTTCGAAGCCGATCTGACAAAGTACGTAGGCCATCGGCCTAGCGTTCTGTACTGGGTGATCCAGCCTGGTTCCAGCGTCGGCGGCCTCGGCATCGGGGTGATCCGAATGGTCCGGCCCTGGAACAAATGGCTCTGCATCTGGGGCTACGATATCGCCGGTGGTCCTCCCGACCTCAATGAGGCGCATGCCCGACAGATCGTCCATTCGCTGCTGGGTGATTCGACAATTCCCGTCAAGATCGAGTCCACCTCGACGTGGACCGTGAATGACATGTACGCCACACGCCTGTTTGACAATCGGGTGTTCTGCATGGGGGATGCCGTACATCGCCATCCGCCCACCAACGGATTGGGGTCGAACACATCGATACAGGATGCCTTCAACCTTTGCTGGAAGCTCTCGCACGTGCTGCAAGGAAAGGCCGGCCCTGAGCTGCTCGCGACCTACAACGAGGAGCGTGCGCCAGTCGCCCGCCAAGTGGTGCAGCGCGCCAACAAGAGTCTTGGGGATTTTCCTCCGATCCTTGCCGCGCTGGGTTTGTTCGACACCAAAGATCCGGAGCAGATGCAGCGCAACATTGCGCGCCTGAAAGAGCAAAGCCCCGAAGCACAGGAGCAGCGGGCCGCCCTGCGCGCCGCCATCGACGGCACGCAATATGTGTACAACGCCCACGGCGTCGAGATGAACCAGCGCTATCAATCGGCGGCCATCGTTCCAGACGGGACGCCCGATCCAGGATTTCGCCGGGATTCGGAGCTGTACCACGCCCATAGTGGCCGACCCGGTGCACCTGTACCGCATGTCTGGGTCACGCGGCATGGCCGCCGCGTCTCCACGCTCGATCTTTGCGGCAAGGGCCGGTTCAGTCTGCTCTCCGGCATCGCGGGTTCACCCTGGGTCGAGGCAGCCGTCCATGCCGCCGAGTCGCTCGGAATCGATCTGGACGTGCACATCATCGGCCCGGGGCAAGAGCTCGAAGACCTGTACGGCGACTTCGCCCGGGTCCGGGAGATCGAGGAGAGCGGTGCCCTGTTGGTACGCCCTGACAACTTCATTTGCTGGCGCGCAATGCGATGGCAGGAAGGCTCGGGGGACGAACTCCGCGCGGCTCTGAAGCGCGCGCTCAGCGTGCACTGAGCTCGTCAATCACCCCTTGGAAGGCATATCCGGCGGGCAGCGTACCCGCTGGCGGGGATACCGTGTCCGCTCGAATTGCGAAGGCCTTAGGAGACATCATGAACACTGTATGTTGATTTCCATCCAGAACTGATCCACTTAACCCGGTAATTTCCGTCTAAAACTGATCCACGTAACAACCCTAACCTGCTGATTTTTTCGGCAGGAGCATAGGAGTGATTGACGTGGCAACATTAAGTGTCATCAGACGCTGGGCCCTGCGCGAGCAGTTGTCCATCCGAGAGATCGCCCGGCGCACCGGCCTGTCTCGCAACACCATCAAGAAGTACCTGCGCGCGGGTGTGGCGGAGCCGCACTACCCTCGGCGCATCAGTCCGAGCCAGCTCGATCCCTACGCCGAGAAGCTCTCAGGCTGGCTCAAGAGCGAAGCGGGCAAGTCGCGCAAGCAGCGGCGCACCGTGAAGCAACTCCACGCCGACCTGTCCGCCCTGGGCTACCCAGGCTCATACGGCCGGGTAGCCGCCTTCGCCCGAGTCTGGCAGCAGCAACGTCAGGAAGCGCAGCAGACCACCGGCCGAGGCACCTTCGTGCCGCTGGCCTTCGGTCCTGGCGAAGCGTTCCAATTCGACTGGAGCGAAGACTGGGCCGTCATCGGCGGCGAGCGCACCAAGCTGCAGGTAGCCCACTTCAAGCTCAGCCACAGTCGCGCCTTCACCGTGCGGGCTTATCCGCTGCAAACCCACGAGATGCTGTTCGATGCGCACAACCATGCCTTCGCGGTGTTGGGTGGCATTCCCCGGCGCGGTATCTACGACAACATGCGCACCGCCGTGGACAAGGTGCGCCGGGGCAAGGAGCGCGACGTCAACGCCCGTTTCAGCGCCATGGTCAGCCACTACCTGTTCGAGGCCGAGTTCTGCAATCCGGCCTCGGGCTGGGAGAAAGGGCAGGTGGAGAAGAACGTGCGTGATGCGCGTCACCGGCTGTGGCAACCCGTGCCGGCGTTTCCAACCCTGGCCGAACTCAACGAGTGGCTGGAGAACCGCTGCAAGACCTTGTGGCGCGAGATCGTCCACGGCAAGCTGCCAGGCACGGTGGCCGATGTCTGGGAGCAGGAGCGGCCCACCCTGATGCCGATGCCGCGCCCCTTCGACGGCTTCGTCGAACACACCAAGCGGGTCTCGCCCACCTGCCTGGTGCACTTCGAGCGCAACCGCTACAGCGTGCCGGCCTCCTACGCCAACCGGCCGGTGAGTCTGCGGGTCTACGCCGAGCGGCTGGTGGTCGCCGCCGAAGGTCAGATCTTGTGCGAGCACACGCGCCTCATCGACCGGCGCCACGACGTCGGTGGTCGGACCGTCTACGACTGGCGTCACTACCTGGCGGTGCTGCAGCGCAAGCCCGGTGCCTTGCGCAACGGTGCTCCGTTCGCCGAACTGCCGCCAGCCTTCAAACGGCTGCAGGCCATGTTGCTGCGCCAATCGGGTGGCGACCGGGAGATGGTGGAGATCCTGGCCCTGGTTCTGCACCACGATGAACAGGCCGTGCTGGCCGCCGTGGAGCTGGCCTTGGAAGCTGGCGTGCCGACCAAGACCCATGTGCTGAACGTGCTGCATCGTTTGCTGGAAGGGGAGCCGGCGCCTGCGGCGCCGGTGACGGCACCACAGGCCCTGCGCTTGGTCAACGAACCTCAAGCCAACGTGCTGCGCTACGACCAGTTGCGCCGCCCCGCGGCTGCCCGCACAGCCCAGGAGGTGCGTCATGCGTCATGACCCTGCCAGCGGCGCCATCGTGATCATGCTGCGAGAGCTCAAGATGTATGGCATGGCCCAGGCCGTGGCCGAGCTGACCGCACAAGGGGCACCGGCGTTCGAGGCGGCACAACCCATCCTGGCCCAACTGCTCAAGGCGGAAACCGCCGAGCGCGAGGTGCGCTCCGTGGCCTACCAATTGAAGGTGGCCCGTTTCCCTGTGTACCGGGACTTGGCCGGTTTCGACTTCGCCCACAGCGAAGTCAATGAGGCGCTGGCGCGGCAGTTGCACCGTTGCGAGTTTCTGGAGGAGGCCAACAATGTGGTGTTGGTCGGGGGCCCGGGCACTGGTAAGACCCACCTGGCCACGGCGCTCGGTGTGCAGGCCATCGAGCATCATCACCGGCGAGTCCGGTTCTTCTCCACGGTCGAACTGGTCAATGCGCTGGAGGTCGAGAAGGCGCAGGGCAAGTCGGGACAGATCGCCACCCGGCTCATGTACGCCGATCTGGTGATCCTCGACGAACTGGGTTATCTGCCATTCAGCGCGTCCGGTGGGGCCTTGCTGTTCCACCTGCTGTCCAAGCTTTACGAACGCACCAGCGTCGTGATCACGACCAACCTGAGCTTCAGCGAATGGGCGTCGGTGTTCGGTGATGCGAAGATGACGACGGCGCTGTTGGACCGGCTTACGCACCACTGCCATATCCTGGAAACTGGCAACGACAGCTTCCGATTCAAGAACAGCTCGGCGCTGCCGGCACAATCCAAGAAGGAGAAAACCAAGAACTTATCCACACCGTGAGCCTTCCAGGCTTGCAAAAAGGGTGGATCAAGATTCGATGGAAATGCCGGCTCAGGGTTGCATGGAAATTAACACCCAAGCAATCAATATGCCACCGAACGGTGGCCTGCGGCAAGGTCAGGGTTGCGGTGGCTCCCCTAGATAGGCCCTGCGCAGCAGATTCGCGATCGCATGCTTTTCGAGCGGTCGCGGATTGGGGTATTGCGCGGACATCACCAGCTCGCAGGCGCGGTCCAAGTCCGCTTCCTTCATCCCGATCGATTGCAGTGAAACCGGCGCGCCGTTCGACTTCGCGAGATCAAACAGTGCCTGCGCCGGTTCGCGAGTGGCGAGTGCCTCCTGCAGCCATGCATTCGCACGCGGGATGGCCGGCGTGTTGTAGGCGAGCGCGTGCGGCAGCACGACAGTGTGCGTTTCAGCGTGCGGCAGATTGAATGTTCCCCCCAACGTATGGCACAGCTTGTGGTGCAGGGCCATGCTGACATTGCCGAGCACACTTCCGCACAGCCATGCACCGTATTGCGCTTGCGAACGGGCCTCAAGGTCGGTCGGAGCCGAACGGATCGTGGGAATTGATTTGGCCAACGCCGCGATTCCTTGCTGGGCCATGATCGCGAGGATCGGGTTCACCTCCGGCGCGTAAAGGCCCTCAACCGCGTGCGCGATCGCGTTCAAACCGCTTGTCACGCTGATGCCCGTGGGCAGGCCGAATGTCAGCTCCGGGTCGTAGATGACCGTGCGCGCGAGGACGCGCCTATCCCGACCGGTCTTCTTCAATTCGTTTTCGGTGACGCCATAGATGGATGTCATCTCGCTTCCGGCATACGTCGTGGGGATGGCCACGATTGGCAATGACGAGTGGAGCGCGAGCATCTTCGCGAGGCCGATGGTTGAACCTCCGCCAGGGGCCACATAGCTGTCAACGCCGAGTTCTCGCGCGACAGAAGCCGCCTGATCGACGATTTGCGACGGCACGTGCATCGTCGCGCGGTCGAAGAATCCGGCGACGCTGCCGGGAATGAGGGCCGCGACCTGGTTGGCGAGTTCACGCTGCTCCGGGGTGGAGATAACCAGCACGCGCCGTATCCCGAGCAGCTTCAGTTCTTCGCCCAGAGACTGCAGGCGCCCCGCGCCGAACAAGACGCGAGGCGTGAGTGGGTCGTGGATGAAGTTCATTGGCCAATTGTCCCGATGGGCTTCATGCGCTTCAGCATTTCCAGCGTGCGTGCATTCGCCGTCCTCGTGGCCTCCGGTGAGAAGTTCGGGCTGGAAGCCCGCGCGAACGAGTGCCCGGCGTCGTACCAATGCAGCGCAATCGCGGGATTCGCTTCAAAGGCATTCGTGATGAGTTGTCTGGCCTCCGCGGTCACGAAATGGTCGTTCGTGCCCATGTGGAACATTGATGGTGTCTTCACAAGTCGGGCGCGTTCGAGACGCTTCTCGAAGCCGACGCCGTAGTAGCCGACACAGCATTGCGCGAATCCCTCTGCGGCAACTTCGTAGGCCAGCGCTCCGCCCAGGCAATAGCCGATCACCGCGACCCCGCCGTCGCAAAACGGCTGAGAAGCCGCGTAGGCGACTGTGGCCCGCAAATCCGCCACCCCATCTTCCAGCTTGTAGTCGCGGAACATCCCGAGCGCGCGCGCACGTTGTACTTCGTCGTTCGGATCGAACTCGATGCCTGGTCCGTGGCGCCAATACAGATCAGGACAGAGGCCCACAAAACCTTCTGATGCCAACCACGCCAAGACTTCGGTCATGAATGGGTTGACCCCAAAAATCTCCTGCGCAACGATCACCACCGGGCCGCGCCCGCGTGCCGGCAATTGCAGGTGCGCGCCGAAGCGGCCGCCTCCTTTCGCATCGATAGATAAGCCTTCAGTCAGCATGTGCTTGTCTCTCTTTCAACTTCACTGGTTTGCATTGAGGCGGTGTTCGACGATGAGCTTTTGCCACCGCTCCGTCTCGGACTTGAATAGGTCCGCAAGGACTTCCGGTGCGCCGCCGGCAGTCTTGATCCCAAGCTGCTTAAGTGCTTCGACGACGTCCGGCGCAGCAATCGCCTTGTTGATTTCGGCGTTAAGCCGCTCCACGACGGAGCGAGGCGTGCCTTTGGGTGCGAACACCCCGCACCATGTGAGCACTTCAAACCCGGGAAGGCCCGCCGCCTCGGCGATGGTCGGCACTTCGGGCAGTTGCGGATGGCGATCCAGGCTCGTCACCCCGAGTGCGCGAACGCGCTTGGCGAGGATGTTCTGGCGCTGCGATGTCACTGAGTCGATCATCATGTCGACGCGGCCCGCGACCAGGTCCGAAACGGCTGGACTGCTGCCCCGGTAGGGGACATGGAGCAGCTCCACGTTCGCCCTGGCCGCGAGGAGCGCGGAGGCAAGGTGGATAGACGTGCCCAATCCCGCGGAAGCAAAGGACAACTTGCCGGGGTTTTCGCGCGCCGCTTTCAGGAGCTGCGTGATGTCACGAAACCGCGAATCCGCCGGCACGACCAGAACGCTGGGGAGCGTCGCCGCGAGAACCACCGGAACGAAGTCGCGATCGGACTGGTACGGTACGCGAGGATAGAAGAACCGGTCCACCACCAGTCCCGTGGAGTTGATCAGAATGGTGTGTCCGTCAGACGGGGCCTTCGCGACGAGGTCGCTGCCGATGATGCCGCCCGAACCCGCGCGGTTATCCACCACAACCTGCTGCCCGATGCTCTCTGACATCTTTCGCGAAATGATGCGCGCGATCGCATCGACGGCTCCGCCCGGCGGGAAGGGAACCACCCACGTGATGGGACGCGATGGAAAGGCTTCGGGCCGTTGTGCCCTGGTTGAACCCGTCGTCATCGCGAGCGCGATGCCCGCAAGGACGCGCCGGCGGCCGATGTTCGCCAGGTGAGGGGGTTGCGAGACGGGCATCTCAGGCCGCCCGCGTGTAGTGCCGGACCTTGTCGTGGTCGAGGTCCACGCCGAGGCCGCTTCCAACAGGCAGGTGCACTTCGAAGTCCTTGATCTCAAGGTCCTGCTGGGTCAGACGGTCGCTGAGCACCCACGGGCCGATCAACTCGCACCCGTAGGGCAGGGAGGGCAATGTTGCGTAGACGTGCAGCGCCGCGGCCGTGCCGACCGTGGAGTCGAGCATGGTTCCACCATACGAGGAGATGCCCGCAGCTTCGGCAATTGCCGCCACCTTCAGCGTGTTCGCGATGCCGCCCATGTTGCAAAGCTTCAGGGAGAATGCATCCACCGCGCGGTCGCGTGCCAGTTCGAACGCGGACGACAGCGAGCTGAGGCTCTCGTCGGCGAGGATCGCCACGCCGTTTTGCTCCGTGAGGCGCCTGAGCGCACCGAAATTCGCTCTCGGCACGGGTTGCTCGACCAGTTCCACACCCGCTTCTTCGAGTCGCGGAATCCAGATCGATGCGGTCTGCTCATCCCATCCCTGGTTGACGTCGACGCGCACGGACGCTTTGTCGCCCACGGCCTTCACGATGCTGCGGATGTGCTCCAGATCCTGAGCCGGCGTGCGCGCGCCCAGCTTCACCTTGAAGCGGTTGTGTCGCCGTGCTTCGATCATTTCGAGGGCCGAGTCGATGTCCCGCGCGGTATCGCCGCTCGCGAGCGTCCATGCGATCGGGATGCTTTTCCTCATCGTCCCGCCGATGAGGTCCGCTATAGACAGGTTCAGCGCTCGCGCCTTCAGGTCGTGCAGCGCGATGTCGATGGCGGCCTTCGCGGACAGGTTGCCCGTGACAGCGCGGTCCATGAGAGCCCTTGCTTCGCTCAGGTTGGACGCATCTTTCCCGATCAGGAGTGGCGCCAAGTAATTGTCGATGATGACCTTGATGGTCTCCGCCGATTCGGAACCCCATGTCGGCCCACCGACACTTCCGCCTTCGCCGATGCCAACGAGCCCTCCCGCCGTCACTTGGACGATCACATAGCTCTGCTTGTGCACCGTGGTGAACGACATCTGCAACGGGCGACGTGTCGGGACGTCGACGATCGTTGTGCTGATGGCCTCGATCTTCATGCGTGCTCCCGGGGTCGTTCGATGACGAAGTCGATGGCCATCACCTGCGCGCCGCCCTCGGTCTTTGCCGGCATGACCAGGTCCGGTGCGACACCCTTGCAGCAGTCGCTGTCGACCCAGTCGCCGCCTTCGAAGTAGTACTGCGTGGTCAGCGGCACGAACCCGTCCTTGCGCACCTTGAAGTGCACGTGCGCGGGACGCCACGTATGGCTTCCCATCATTTCAAGCAGCACGCCGGTCGGTCCCTTGTTCGGGATCTGGTACGGGGCGGGCATGGTGGTGCGCACGGCGTACTTGCCCTGCGCATCGGCCACGACCTTGCCGCGGTACAAGTCGGTCGGGATCTGGTCATGAAAGCCGCTGTACTTGCCGTCGGGCGTGGAGTGCCACACGTCGATCACGGCTCCCGCGGCTGGCGCGCCATCGTCCGTGCGCACGGCGCCGCGGATCACGAGCGGGTGATGCGAGTCATCCTCGTAGGTCTTCAGGGCGCCGGCGACCACCGGGGCGCCTTCCAGGAAATACGGGCCCTGGATCGCGGGCGTGGATCCGCGCGTGGCCTGGGCTTTGAGGTCGACGATCGTGTGGTTGAAGAACACGTCCAGCAGGAGAGCCATTTCCTTGGCCTCGGCCAGTTTCATCATGTAGCCGACGCCCGCGCGCCACTCTTCTTCCGTCACGCGTTGCTCCGTGAGGGTCTTCTGGATCGCATCCACCAATGCGGACGCAACCTGCTTCACTCGTTCGTTCATCCCGGTCTCCTTTGTCGGTTTGCCCGGTCCGGATTGACGCGGGACGAGTGAATGCTAGGCAGCGCCGGCCATGCCGTCCAATACCAAATTAGTCAGCCATCGTTACGGTTTGCGTAATATAGGCACATCACCAACTCGGAAAGCGCGCCATGGAATTCCGGCAGCTCAAGTATTTCATCGCCGTCGCGGAAGCAGGGAACATGGCTGCAGCAGCCAAGCGCCTGCACGTCTCACAGCCCCCCATCACGCGGCAGATGCAAGCCCTGGAAGCGGACTTGGGCGTCGTGCTTCTGGAGCGAAGCCACCGCGGGATCGAACTCACCGCCGCAGGTCACGCTTTCCTGGAGGATGCGCGCCGCATCCTGGAGTTGGCAGGCCGTTCGGGTGATCGCTCCCGCGCCGCCGCGCGGGGCGACGTGGGCGAGTTGAGCGTGGCGTATTTCGGAACGCCCATCTACCGCAGCCTGCCCCTTTTGCTGCGCGCTTTCCTTACGTCCACGCCTACGGCGACGGTATCCCTCACGCACATGACCAAGGACGAGCAGGTGGAGGGCCTGCTCGCGGGGACCATCCACGTGGGCTTCAGCCGCTTCTTTCCCCGGCATCCCGGGATCGAGATCGTCAACATCGCGCAAGAGGATCTCTACCTCGCGGTGCACCGCTCCCAGTCGGGGAAGTTCGGCAAGACCTGCAAGCTCGCGGACCTGCGCGCGGTGGAACTCACACTGTTTCCGCGCGGCGGCCGGCCGAGCTTCGCCGATGAGGTGATCGGCCTGTTCAAGCACGCGGGTATCGAGCCCCGCATCGCCCGAGTCGTGGAGGACGCCACGGCCGCGCTCGCCCTGACCATGGCCGGTGCGGCGTCGAGCATCGTCCCTGCGTCTGTCGCAGCGATCCGTTGGCCGGATATCGCGTTCGCGCGGATCGTCGGGACACGGGTCAAGGTGCCCATCAGCTGCATCTTCCGCAAGGAGAAACAGCCGCCCATCCTGGCAAGGTTCGTGGAACACGTGCGGCGATCCGCGAAGGACTGAGGCAAATGGTTATTCGCTCAACCACGTTTGAGTTCGCAAGGTCCGATCGTCACGCTGGACAGGGATCGCGTTGCGGTCGCAAGCTACGAGTTCGTAGCCCAGCCTTCATCGCCCAGCCCGCCGTCACAGATGCAAAAGAGTCAGAAAGGTTGCAGTTCTGATGGCAAGCATTCGTAGCTACCGTCAAGCAAGCTTATCGGATCACTTGAGGTGGGCTCGATTGACTCGCTCGATGGTCTGCGAGGGTAGTTCCCCAAACTCGAGTCGGTACTCTTGAGAGAAACGCCCCAGGTGATGCAGTGCGCATTCTCCAGCCACCTCCGTGACGGAAGCGCGAGCTTGCGTCGATTCGAGCATCTTTCTAGCCTGCGTCAATCGGTGGAGGCGCAGGTACGCCATAGGACTCGTATTTCGAAATCGCCTGAAATTTATACAAAGGCAGCGCTTAGTTACTCCGGCGGCTGACGCAACCTCGGCCAGCGTAATCGCTTCCCGAAAGTTCTCGCGCATGAAGGCTTCCGCTTTTTGCACATGGAACGGCACGGCGCCCAAGCAACGTCGACCTGATTCGGCCGGAAGATAACGAATCATCAGGTCAACCATCAGATCGGCCATCCGCTCGGACGTGCGCGAGCTCGCAAGTACCGGATCGTGAGACTCAATCGCCGTGCAGACGGCATTTATCAAATCGAAAAGCATGGGAGCCTTGTCGATCCTGAGAGGAGACGGAAAGAAACGTAGATTGCCCGCAAAATCGGACAGAGTGCTTGCTGCGATTGCGTTCACCTGGCAAGCGTTAAAGCAAAACAGCAACTGCTCGGCGTCTTGGCTCAGAACCTTCGTGAAGGGCTCGCCGACGTTTAGCGCGGTCACCATCCCCGACTCCATGACGACATTACTGTTCTTGTAGATGGTGTCTGATCGGCCGGATAGGAGCACCTGCAGGATGTACTTATCTCGCAGTCCCGGGATGTCCATCAGAACGGGTGCGCCATATCGGATGCGGTGCACGGAAAAGTGCGGAAGTATGGCGCATCGATGTTCAAAGTCGAAGGAGGAGCCCGCTATTTGAGGTTCTAGCGAAGCGGCGGGCGCTAGCGCAACAGTGAGGTGGTCGCGTATTTCTCGCGCCCCATGTGCACGAAGCGCCAAGCTACCTTCCCGAAAGATATCCATTGGACTCAGAACCATAGCGCGACCTTTGTCAGCCATCCGAATCTAGTGCCTGCATCAAGACTAGCACGCGAACAAGGAGCAGAATAGGGGGGGCTACCCACTGCGGATAGCCGACGCGCTGTCGTCCTGGCCAGTCAGAGGCTCACATCGACGTCCTTTGTCTCGCGCATGAAGAACATCGCGACGACCACGGCTATACCGCCGACGATGATGGGATACCAAAGCCCTGCATAGACATTGCCTGTTTTTATGGAGATCGCGGTGGCAATGAACGGCGCAAGCCCGCCGAAGATCGCGGCGCCGATGTTGTAGGGTATGTTTATTGATGTATATCGAATTCTGGCCGGGAAAAGCTCAACATACAGTGCAGACATCGGGCCGTAGGCGAGGGCACCCCACAACATCAGAATTGCAAGTAGTGCATACATGCGAGGCCGATTGATCTGACCCAGTTCTGTCTGTCTGGGGTACCCTGAATCGATGAGCGCGGCCAATAGCACCTTAGGGTCGAATCCCGTTAATTCGCGTGTGCCGACGTGCACCTTGAGCCCCTCGCCTTGATCTCCTTGCTCCAACGTATAGGACAGACCGTTCTTCAATAAGAAATCCCGTGCGCGGTCACAGTCAGAATTAGTTGGCGTAAAAACGGCAGATCGACAATTTTTTGCCACCAATCGAATCTTCGTATGTTGATTTCCATCCAGAACTGATCCACTTAACCCGGTAATTTCCGTCTAAAACTGATCCACGTAACAACCCTAACCTGCTGATTTTTTCGGCAGGAGCATAGGAGTGATTGACGTGGCAACATTAATTGAC
>NZ_CP062810.1 GCF_008801925.2 Cupriavidus basilensis
CACGAGTCTCTACCGAAGAGCAGGTGACGCACGCACAGATTGATGCGTTGCGCGCGGCAGGCTGTGAAACCATCTATCAGGAGAAACGTTCCGGCGGCACGATGCGTCGGCCCGAGTTGGAAATGGTCCTGGCCACTGTCGGCAAGGGCGATACCGTGGTGGTCTACAAGCTCGACCGTATTGCGCGATCGCTCAAAGACCTGCTCACCATCATTGAGCGTATCGAGCAGGCCGGTGGTGAGTTTCGCTCGCTGACCGAGCACATGGACACACGGTCTCCCGCGGGCCGCATGATCTTCCAAATCATCGGTGCGTTTGCTGAGTTCGAGCGTGAGCTCATCCGAGAGCGTACGCGTGTGGGCATGGCTGCAGCGGTCCGGCGTGGCGTTCGTCTTGGTCGACACACGGCCATGAATGCTGACCAGGAGGCCGAGTGCATGCGGCTCTGGTACAGCGGTGATTACACGAAGACGGCCCTTGCACAGCGGTACGGTACGCACATCTCCAGCATCAAGAGGGCTATCAAACGTAACCAGTCTGTGGAACTCGCCAGGGCTGCTTAATGGTCGCGGGGTATGGGGGCGCTTTAGCCCCCATGCAAGCCACAGTGTTTCCATATCGAGGGTCGCATTCGCGGCCCTTTTTCGTTACGTAACCGAAATCCTATCTCGCGCCCTGCAAGCCATTGGGCCGTTCCGTGACCGACCTGGTGTGAGTTGACCAGGTGCAGTCACACGTCCAAATTGTTGCGCCAGCGCCACTAGTTGACATAATCGGAGTTAGGTCAATGGTGCACCTTGCGCAAAGTGATGCACCGACCTACTATGTGATGCACCACAACCTAGGAGCACTGCAGTGCCTACCGTAAATCCGCGTATCACCATCACGCTACAGCCTTCGATGCATGCGGTGCTTCAGCGCATGAGCGGGGCTACTGGCAATAGCATGTCTTCCATCGTTTGCGAGCTACTGACCGAGATTCAGCCCATTCTTGAGCGGATGACGCTGGTTATCGAGAGCGCGAAGACGGCAACTGTAGAGGCCAAAAGTCAGGTTCGTGCTGGCATGGAAGCTGCCCAGCTCGATCTCGAAAAACACATGCATATGACCATGGATATTTTCGACCAGGTCATGACGGATGCAGTCTCGACAGTGGAGCAAAGTCATGTTGCCAAGCCGACGACGGGACCGCGCGGGACAGGCCGCAGGACGGCGCGCGCGGGCTCGGCGGCGGCGTTGCCAACCCCCCCTGTAACACGGGGGTCAGGTACCCCGGTAGCAGACCCCGTAAAAACCCGGAAACGTATAGCTGTCGCGGGTCGCAAGCCATTTGGGGGGGCAAATGGTTGAATTCGACGCCTACACGGCTACCACCAGGCAGATTAAGTGGGAAGACGCGGTGGCAATGACCGTCATTCCCGGGGGTCAGATCCGCCAGCGTCGGGGTCATCACGGGTTCGAATCCTGTATCGCCTGGCGCGACGATACAGGGTCCGAAGCCGTGTCGATCTCGTATGGCGGCTCGCATGGCGATCGAGTGATGATCGAGGCCAAGGGCGTCTACACGCCTCAGATCGTTGAGAAGATCCGGGATCAGGTTCCTGACCACAAGGTGACGCGGGTGGATGCTGCGCATGATGTGGATGATCCTGACGCCTGGGAAACGCTCCTGGGCGTCGTCCTGGAGGTCAAGGCCAAATACCGTTTGAAGGGCGAAAGGGGAGGGGACTGGGACTTTCCGGAGGACGGTAGGACCCAGTACCTTGGTGCGCCTAGCAGCCCGATACGCACCAGGCTCTACGAGAAGGGCAAGCAGCCAGAGTACCGGCACTGCTCGCGACCTGGTTGGGTCCGCCTGGAGGCACAAGTGCGGCCCAAGGGCGACGCTAAAACGGCCTACAGCACGATTTCTCCTATCGAGGTATGGGGAGCTACCAAGTTCACGCGCGAACTCGCTGCAAGGGTTCTACAGCAGGAGCTAGAGCCATTCAGCGCAGGTACGGTCTATCGGGAGAGTCAACGAGACAGGGCAATCCGCTGGATGTGCAAGCAGTACGGGGCTGCACTGCTCTCGTTGAAGGAGGATTGCGGCGACTGGGAGTGTGTTGGCCGAACCCTCGAAATGATCATCAAGGCCGAACGTGGCCGATGAAACTGTGACTGCTCCTGGTTGACTCACACCAGGTCGGTCACGAAAGCGGGGCACCAGCGTGTTGCGAGCACGCCGGCACCCCTAACCACCTCAAACTGCTTGGAGTCTGAAATGGCTAACGGGAATTGTATTGCCCAACCGTACTCGGTTGCGGAAATGGTTGCGACCCTTGAAACCGTCCGGCATGGGATCGCCAACAGTGACTTCGCTGAAGGGTCACGCCTCCACTACGTCTTCTACTACTTCGCGGCGATCATCGTCGATGAGTGGGAAGCGAGGATGTTTCGAGAAGGGGAGGAGGCATCCGCGCCCGCCCGCACGGAGGAGGACGGACGTGGAGGCCTCGTATGCTGATCGGCTATG